>JBIKMK010000390.1:0-4725 GCA_044359315.1 Bryobacteraceae bacterium
GCTGCCGGCCACCGGCAAGAAATCCTGCGCGATTATTTCGACGGTCGCTTCCTTGACTGGGACATCCGCATCGTCGACACGGGTGCGGAGAGCGATACCGGTGAGCGGGTCCGGCGCTGTGCACCGTACGCGTCTTCCACCTTTTTCTGCACTTACGGTGACGGGCTGGGCAACGTTGATTTGAATGCTCTGAGGGACTTTCACCAGGCCCATGCCAGTTCCGCAACCCTGACCACGGTGCCGCTGCGATCCCAGTACGGAACCGTACATTTTGACAGTATGCGGTGCGTCGAGCGCTTTCAGGAGAAGCCGGTGATCCATGATTGTTGGATCAATGCCGGCTTCTTCGTCTTCAACCGGGAGGTCTTCGAGACCGTGCCCGGAGAGAACCTGGAACGCGATATTCTGCCGCGATTGGCCGCTCAACAGAGGATGTTCGCCTATCAGCATTACGGCTTCTGGAAATCAATGGATACGAGCAAGGATCAGCAGGAAATGGAAGAGTTGCTCCGCGACGGAATGCAACCTTGGGTCCTGAGTAAGACGATGGCGGCGGGAGCATAGCGCATGAGTTTCTGGCAAGGCCGTAAAGTTTTTGTCACCGGCGGTACCGGACTGATGGGCGGATGGCTGGTGAAGCAGCTACTCGCAGACGGTGCCGACGTCGTGCTGCTGGTGCGTGACCATACGCCCAAGAGCATGATTGTCCGAGAGGGCGTCATCCGCCAGTGCGGCATCGTTCAGGGCGAGCTGGAGAATCTGGCTACCCTGCGGAGAGCCTATCTGGAACACGAGATCGACACCGTGTTTCACTTGGCCGCCCAGCCGATTGTGGGCGTGGCCAAGCTGGACCCCATTGGCACCCTGAAGGCCAATGTCGAAGGAACGTGGAACGTACTGGAAGCCGCCCGCAACAGTGGCGTAAAGCAGATGGTGGTGGCCTCATCGGACAAAGCCTATGGCTCAGCGGAGCGGTTGCCCTATGACGAAAGCTTTCCGCTGGAAGGCCGCTATCCGTACGATTGTTCCAAGTCCTGCGCGGACTTAATTACTACAATGTATGCCACCACATATCAGCTACCGGTGTGCGTGGTGCGTTGTGCCAACCTCTACGGCGGCGGCGACTTAAACTTCAACCGGGTCATCCCGGGGCTGATTCAGTCCACTTTTCGGAATGAACAGTTTGTGATCCGGAGCGACGGTAAGTTCATTCGTGACTTCCTCTACGTCAAGGATGCCGCGCTGGGTTATATGCTGGTGGCCGAGAAGTTGGCGGCTAACCGGGCCATGATCGGTGAGGCCTATAACCTCAGTCTTGAGTTACGGCTAAGCGTCCTCGATCTGGTGGGAACACTGCTCAAGCTATTGGGCCGGACGGATTTGGAGCCGGTGATCCTGAATCAGGCCAGTGCCGAGATTCGTGAGCAGTACATGCTGAGTCTGAAGGCGCGCGAAACTTTGGGCTGGAAGCCTTTGTATTCGCTGGAAACCGGCTTGCTGGAAACGATTGACTGGTATCACAACTTCTTTAAGGGCTCCGAACCCTCCTAGAAGACCGCGCGGGCGCGCCGCATGAATAAGAAATCAGAGCCAGATCGCAGTCACTCTGGCTCCGCCCGAGGGGCACCGGACGGTATCTGACCGCATGCCCCTCTCGTGTCTCGCCGTGCGAAGACGTTTCCCTTAATCGCCACTTACCGCTAGTAACTGAGTCGTCGCTGGTGGAATCATCACAGACGGGTTCACGGTGCGGCAGGTCTTTACCAGCCAGATCACGCGGATTCGCTTCATCATCTTGGTCAAACCCTTAATGTGGGTCTGCCACGTGTTCAGCGCAGAAGACAAGCCTTCGAAGGCCTCCTCCGTCAGTGCGAATTCAAACGTGGTGGCTTCCGCCAAGCGGTACGGGGAAGGATCAAGCGGCATGCCGTCTTCAATCCACCGGTCAATGTCAAAGCGCATCGTTGCCTGGGTCGGGGCAAGGATCTCATCCCTTTCGACACCGTGGGCATGTTGATGCAGGACAAAGGTGTGCAGGTCCCGCCAGAACTCGTCGAAATGCGGGATCTCCCGGTGGGCCCCCCGGATTTCGATCTGTTCCCTGGTGACATCCATCGCCAACTTGCAAATCTCGGGCCAAATGTGGAACGAAGCGATGGCCTGATACTTGTGCATCAGATTGTCACCGATCTCGCTGTTCATCAGCTTTTCCCAGTTTTCTTCCTGGCTGTAGAAGTCCAGGCAAGCTTCCTTGGTGGGGAAGAGCTCACCGCGGGTTTCCCCTTCGAACGAGTTGAGGAAGTTCTTCACCGCGCCCTGATCGGATTCCATCGCCGGAACGATGGAGAACAACCAATCGGAACGCTTGACGCCGCATTTCTCGGCATACTTCACCACTTCGAGGAACGTATCGTCATGCCAGAAAGCGACCGACCCGAGGGCGTGTTTGCGAGCCTTGATGTAGTCCTCGAAATCCAGCGTGTCGGTAGCCACGACGATTTCCTCGACGTCCATCACCTTTTCGCCACCATAGACGCCGAAGTTCTTCGGCAGCAGGCGGAACATGGACTGGTACTGGAACAACTGGCGGCTCTCGGCGGTTTCCAACTCCGAACCCTTCAGCAGCATCAGCTGGAAGTTGGTCACCTGGCTCACACCGGCATCTAATAGCTTACGGATGCCATCCATGTGCGTTTGTAGGGTCTCGCCGGGTAATCCGAGGATCAAGTCGGAGTTGGAGCGCAGACCGCGACCCCGCATATGGACCTGCAACTGCTCATACGCTTCCAGCTTGATCGTCTGGCGCTTAACGTTCTTCAGCACGGTTTCATCAAGCGACTGCACGGCCTGATAAAGCACCAGTGCGCCCGAAACCTTCTCCACTGACTTGATGATGCGGTCCGGGCGGTTCTTTCCGGTTGTGGCGTCGATATAGAGCGGCCACTTGTACTGCTTCTGCATGCGGCCAAAATGCTCGGAAATGTCGATGTCCCGCTCAAACATGCCGTAGTTGGAATCGGCGATGCGTAGCGTGCCCATGTTCGGGCTGAGTGTGTGGATCTTGTGCGCCACATACTCGATCTCTTCCTTGATGCGCTCCACGCTGAAGTTGTGCACCTTGGTATACCAGCGCGTGCCCTGAACGCAGAAGGTGCAGGTGAACGGGCAACCACGATTGGTCTCCATCAACGGAGCCAGACGGCCGTCGAAGAACTCGTCCTGGATGCCGGTGAGCCACGGCGACGGGATCTCGTCAATCTCTTTATGCCGATCCCACATCGGTTCGTGATGGATGGATCCATCTGGCCGGCGGTAGGCGCACGAGGGGAGAGAACCACGGCGGAACTTGTTTAGGTCCTTGCCGCAATCCAGGTACTGCTTGACGATCTCGGTGGCGAGGAAGTCGCCTTCGCCCAGTACATAGACATCAATCTCCGGATAGCCGCGCAGGTACTCTTTCTGGCGCTCTTCTTCGATCGGAATGTTCGGGCCGCCCATGACCACTAGGGAATTGGGGTTCACTCGCTTCATCAGGCGCGCGAAGTTGATGCTGAGCGCTTCACACCACATGTAGTTGCTCAACATCAGGACATCGGGGGGATTCTCCTGAATGGCATTCAAAAGCTTCTCGGGGTAGACGAACAAGCGTGAGTTGACCTCGGGCAGGTCACGGTCCATCACTGCTTTCATATACGCGACGCCCAGCGGCATACAATCGTTCGCCAAGACACCGGAATAAAAGTACCGCAAATCCGCGAGATATACTCTTGTCATAGTTTCCTCCATCAACCTTGCAGCCTACGCCAACTGTCGTCTTGTCACGCGAAAGGAACTGGTCCCCTACGCAGATTGTTTCGAGGCACGAAGAAGTTTCCGGCGCTGTCCCCGGTGGCGGCAAACTGGGCCCAATTCACTGTGATCACCACGCCCACCGTGCGTGCTAGTTCTCGGGAAGAGGCTGATTCCGTCATAAGTTGCCAATCCCCCAGTCTGGGGCTCTTCGAGGAACCCCTTCACCTGATGGCCCAGCCCCCAGGGCCTGCCCCATCTGCCGCGACCACCGTCTTGCCCGCAGGACCAGCTTTCAAGAGGAACAACCACGGAATCTGTAAAAATCCCGTCAACGACGAAACGGGCACCAAAATACTATTCAGTGAGTTTACCACTGCTGTGAGCTCATGGCGTTGTCCAATGCGCAATTGAGTTGAACGGGCTGAGCGATTCCAAAACTGAGTGAGACTGAGAGTACTTCGGGGGCAAGATGAAGCAGATGGCGGGCCAGCCCCTCAAGAAGCATACCTTCGCGGGCCTGAAGATGAAGGACCCTATGGATCGAGAGGCCCACTGCGCAATGGGAACCATCCGGTGATCCGTTCGGTTCACCAAGGGGTGGCGCGCCTTTGCCGCACGGGGGATCATGTCAGGCGCCGGCGATGAAGATCGCCAAGGGCATACCCACTCGTTGCCGGTTGCACGGTGGAGCCTCCACCGGGCCGCGCACAGCGCAGGGTCGGGAGCGATGCGCTCAGGCGAAGTACAAGCATGGCCGGTACTCCCAGCAGACAAAGAGGCACCGGAGAGAACTGGCCCAAGGTCAGCAATGGCGTGCGGAGACCATGGCTACCTTGCTGAACTTTGAACGCGGGTGGGGCCTCCTCGAGGAGATCGCTCGACGGGTGGATTGTGGAGACTCACGCTGAGTTATTGACATCTGAGGGGCATCTC
>JBIKMK010000391.1:0-4718 GCA_044359315.1 Bryobacteraceae bacterium
AAGTTCGTTTGCTTCAACCGTTCGATAGCCTGGGGTAGATCGATGAGTTGGCGTTTGGCGGCGAGGTCGAGGATTCCCAGGGTGCCGGTGACTTCGATCCCTTTGCCGAGGGCGGCGGCGGAACCCCGGCGTTCGTCAATGAGAATGAGATCGGCCTGGAGCCTGACGCCGAGAGAGATGGCGGCACGTTCGCCGGGATCGAGGTTGCAGAGTTCTGGATCTTCAGTGTCGACAGCTTCGACCACGCTCAACCAGGCCGGGGGATGCTTGATCCAAGCCTGGACGGCGGAAGGGGCGGAAGGGTCGGCAAGTTCACGGGCCACTTCAACCGGAATCGTTACGGCAGGAAACAGGTGGTGAAGAAGATCGATGTGCCCAACCAGGACCAGGTACCGGATGGGGCTGGTGTCGGCTATGACGAGTAACATCGCTAGACGCCGAGGCGTTGCAGCGCGGCACGTTCCCGCTCGAGGTCATCGGGCGTGTAGTCGATCCATACTTCGTGAGCCTTGAGAAAGGTGTCGATCTGATCGCTGGTGGTGAAACCGAGCAATCGCCTCAGATCCGGCTTATAAAGGCGCCCGTGACGGTATTCCCTGGCAGCCAGTGCCTCCAGGGCACGGCGTGAAAGGTCTCCCCCCTCGGTGGAGAGGCGTTGGGCCATGTCGTCAGGAATATCGACCGTCAGATGCATGAACAGCTACTGCCTCCCTCCGTTTAACAGTATCGAATCAGGGTGTAGTTGTCACGGCGACACAGAAGGTGTCGCCAGAGGCGATGCCGACGGCCGCGCTTTTCTCGGCCTATGAACTAGGTCCGCGATATCGAGGAGCCTCCCCTGTACCCAGGTCTACTCGATGGCGATGCGGCGCAGCAACTTGAAGTCGGTCAGCATCTTGCCGGTGCCCAGCACGACGCTGGCCAGCGGATCTTCGGCGATCGACACGGGCAGTCCGGTCTCTTCCCGGATGCGCTTGTCGAGATTCTTAATCAGCGCGCCACCGCCCGTCAGCACGATGCCGCGGTCGCTGATGTCGGCCGACAATTCCGGTGGCGTCCGTTCGAGGGCGACGCGGATGGCGTTCATGATGGTGGCGATGCATTCGCTCAACGATTCGCGAATCTCTTTGTCATCGATGGTGATGGTGCGCGGCACGCCCTCGATCAGGTTGCGGCCCTTGATCTCCATCGTCAGCGGCCGGTCCAGCGGGTAGGCGCTGCCGACGGTGATCTTGATCTGCTCCGCCGTGCGCTCGCCAATCAGCAGGTTGTACTTGCGCTTCAGATACTGCATGATGGCGTCGTCCATCTCGTTGCCCGCTACGCGGACCGAACGCGAATAGACAATGCCGGACAACGAGATAACAGCCACGTCCGTGGTGCCGCCGCCAATATCCACCACCATGTTGCCGGAAGGTTCCGTGATCGGCAGCCCGGCACCGATAGCGGCCACCATCGCCTGCTCCACCAAGTGGACTTCGCTGGCTTTGGCGCGGTAGGCGGAATCGATGACGGCGCGCTTTTCCACCTGCGTAATTTCGCTGGGGACGCCGATAACGATACGGGGGTGTACCAGCACTTTGCGGCCGTGCGCCTTCTGAATGAAGTAGTTCAGCATGCGCTCGGTCACCTTGAAGTCGGCGATGACGCCGTCCTTCATGGGCCGGATGGCGACGATGTTGCCGGGGGTGCGGCCCAGCATCTCCTTGGCCTGCATGCCGACGGCTTCTACTTCGCCGGTGGTCTTGTTGATCGCCACGATGGACGGTTCATTGACGACGATGCCCTTGCCGCGGGCAAATACAAGGGTGTTCGCGGTTCCGAGGTCGATGGCCAGGTCGGAAGAGAATAGACTGAATAAAGACCGATAATTCATTGAAAGTGGTACAACTTCTAAGGGGCGTGCTCGCTGGCTTCTAAGCTGCGGGCTAATCGATTGGGAACTTCGAAGCGCGGGGGCGCAACGAACCCCGAAATCACTCCCAAGACTAACACATGCGCCGCCGATCGTTCATCCAAGGGGGCCTGGCCGCAAGCCTGGCCACTACTGCCTGTCAGAAGAAAAAGAGCCGTGGTTTCAGTGGTTTCGCCTTTGTCTCCAATTATGAAGGCCAGGCGATTGCCGTCGTGGACTTACAGACGTTTACCGTCGTTCGCCACATCCGTTTAGGCCAGTCGCCCACCGCCCTGATCGCCCACCCGTTTCGCCCCAGTGTGCTGGCCCTGACTCCTTCCACCGGGGCGCTCCACCGCATCGATGTCGGCACCATGGCCGTCGAGGTCTCGCGTGTGTTCACCCGCGGCGCCACCGCCATGCGTCTCGATCCGGGCGGCAACACCCTGTGGCTGCTGGCCCCCTCGGAACGTAAACTAGTCCGCGTACGCCTGGATTCCCTCGACCCGGACGCGATCATTGCCCTCCCGGAAGGCTGCCGCGACATCGACATCGCCCCCGATGGCGGCCTGCCCTACGCCGCCGTCAACCTGGGCGACACCGGCCGCGTCGCCATGATGAATCTGACGACGCGCAAGGTGCAGTACGAACTGAAGGTGGGTTCCCAAACGGGCCCCCTGCAATTCCTAAAGAACGGTAGGCTCTTGCTGGCGGGCAGTCCGGCGGATCAGTTGCTGGTCGTCTTCGACGTCGCCACCGGGCAGCGGATCGTGGAACTGCCGCTGTCGCTCAAGCCGGAGCGGTTCTGCTTCAAACAGGACGGCGGCCAGTTGTTCATCACCGGCGCCGGGCAGGACGCGGTCGCCGTGGTCTACCCCTACCAGACGCAAGTGGCGGGCACCATCCTGGCCGGACACGAACCCGGAGCCATGGCCACCTCCGTCAACCCGGACTTCCTGTTTGTCGCCAACCGCTCCTCTGGCGAGGTCACCGTGCTCGACATCCAAACCCAGAAAGTCCGCGCCGTCGTCCCCGTCGGCCAGGACCCGGACTACATCTGCATCACGCCCGACAACAACTTCGCCCTGGTGCTGAACCGCCGCTCCGGCGACATGGCCGTCATCCGGGTGGATGCCATGGCGGGTCGGCGGACCAAGGCTGGGCCGTTGTTCACCATGATCCCGGTGGGGTCGATGCCGGTGGCGGCGGTGGTGTTGGAGGTTTAGGGCAATGCTTGCCTCGCTCAATCGCCGCCAGTTTCTTTCGGCTTCCGGAGCAACTCTCGCTCACTCGGCGCTCGCTCAACCGGTGGCGCGCCCGAACATCGTCCTCATCTATGCCGACGATATTGGCTATGGCGATCTCAGTTGCTATGGTGCCACCCAGGTAAAGACTCCCAACCTGGACCGTCTGGCCCAGGGTGGTGTCCGCTTCACCGACGCCCACTCTTCTTCTGCCACCTGCACCCCCAGCCGCTATTCGATGCTGACCGGGGAATACGCCTGGCGCAAGCCCGGAACCGGCGTCCTGCCCGGCGATGCCCGCTTGATCATCGATCCGCAGCGCCCCACCCTGCCCAAGATGCTGCAAGGCGCCGGATACCGCACGGGTGTGGTCGGCAAATGGCACCTGGGACTGGGGACGGGCAACATCGATTGGAACGGTCCCCTCACGCCGGGCCCTCTGGAGGTGGGCTTTGATTCCGCCTTCATTATGCCCGCCACCGGCGACCGCGTGCCCTGCGTCTATGTGCAGGACCGCCGCGTCGTCGGCCTGGATCCGGCTGATCCGATTCGGGTGGACTACCAGAAACCCATCGCCGGGGAGCCCACCGGACGGGCCAACCCGGAACGCCTGAAGATGCACCCCAGCCACGGCCACGACATGGCCATCGTCAATGGCGTTAGCCGCATCGGCTATATGACCGGCGGCGCCAAGGCTTTGTGGAATGACGAGACGATGGCCGACACGTTCGTGCAGCAAGGCCTCCGGTTCATCGATGAGAGCCGCCGCCAGCCGTTCTTTCTCTACTTCGCCACGCATGACATCCACGTGCCACGTCTACCCCATCCGCGCTTTGCCGGACGCACCAAGATGGGTCCGCGCGGCGACGCCATTGCGTCGCTCGATTGGTCAGTCGGGCAACTGCTGGGCCGGTTGGACCGGCTGGGCCTCACCCGCAACACGCTGGTGATGTTCTCGAGCGACAACGGACCCGTCGTGGATGACGGCTACAAAGATCAAGCGGCGGAAAAGCTGGGCGCGCATCGTCCAGCGGGCAACCTGCGCGGGGGTAAGTACAGCAACTTCGAAGGTGGCACCCGCGTCCCTTTGCTGGCCCGCTGGCCCGAACGCATCAAGCCGACCGTCTCCGATGCCTTGATCGGCCAGCAGGACTTCTTTGCCTCGCTGGCGACCCTCACCGGACAGAAGCTCACGCCGGAAGCCGCCCCCGACAGCCTGGATGTGCTGCCCGCGCTGTTGGGTGAAGCCAAGGCCGGCCGCGAATGGATCATTGAGCATTCACGCTCCCTGTCATTCCGCCAAGGCGACTACAAGCTGATCGAACCCAACGACGGTCCGGCCACGAATCCACTCACAAACACCGACCTCGGCAATGCGCCCTCGCCACAGCTCTACCGCGTCTCACAGGATCGCGGCGAACAGCAGAACCTGGCCTCCGCCATGCCCGACAAAGTGAAGGAACTCGCCACCCGGCTGAACGAAGTAAGGGCCGCTGGCCGCTCCCGGCCATAGCCAGCTCCGGAAAGGCCGGGCTGAGAACTCCGTACTAGAATGCAGGCATGACCCGTTCGCTCCCTCG
>JBIKMK010000392.1:0-4700 GCA_044359315.1 Bryobacteraceae bacterium
AGTTGGCCGCTGAGGGGCTGGCGCTGGCTCCGGCGGCGGACCGGGCTACGTTGCTTCGCCGGGCGACGTTTGATCTGCATGGCTTGCCGCCACTGCCAGCGGAGATCGATGGGTTTGTGCGTGATAAGTCCGCTCAGGCTTGGGAAAAGGTAGTGGACCGTCTGTTGGCCTCTCCGCGTTACGGGGAGCAGTGGGGCCGTCACTGGCTGGATGTGGTGCGGTTTGCGGAATCGGATGGTTTTGAGTACGACACGCACCGCAGTGATGCCTGGCGGTACCGCGACTACGTGGTCCATTCGTTTAACTCCGACAAGCCCTACACCGATTTTGTCCGGGAGCAATTGGCGGGTGACGAGATCAACCCGAAGAACGAAACCTACCGGGTCGCCAGTGGCTTTAACCGGCTGGGCCCGCTGCGCAAGAATGCCGGCAATCAGGAAGTGGCTTCCAGCCGCAATGAAGTGCTGACGGAGATGACCAACATCGTTGGGGCATCGCTGCTAGGTGTGACGTTGGGTTGTGCCCGGTGCCACGACCATAAGTTCGACCCCATCCGCCATACCGATTACTACCGGATGCAGGGTTACTTCGCTGCCACGCATGAGCAGGATATCTCGCTCGCTTCACCCGAGGCGCAAGCGGAGTGGAAAGCCACCACTGAAACCATCACCAAAGAGATGAAGGCCATGCAGAAGCAGATGGCCAAGATGGAAGGCGCGGAGAAGGAAAAGATGGAGCAGAAGGTGAAGGAGATGGAGGCCAAACTGCCCGCTCCGCTGCCCGCGCTCTACAGCGTGGCCGACAACCACGAGAAGACCTCGCCGATCCATGTGCTGGCCCGTGGTGACTATGCCAACAAGGGTGCTGCCGTGGGCATGCGTCCGCTGGGCGTGCTGCTGCCGGAAGGGTTGCCGGAACTGCCGCTGGCCACCGAGAAGCCTCGGGCGAAGCTGGCCGATTGGATCTTGACTGCCGAGAATCCGCTGACGGCGCGCGTGATCGTCAACCGCGTCTGGCACAGCCACTTTGGACGCGGCATCGTGGCCACACCCAATGATTTCGGGCGGATGGGCCAGCGGCCCACGCATCCGGAGTTGCTGGACTATCTGGCGAATCAGTTTGTCGAGGGCGGCTGGACGTTCAAGAAACTGCACCGGGAAATCTTGTTGTCGAAGGTCTACCAGCAGGGGAGTGCGAATCCGCTGATGGAGAAGGCCGCCCTGGCCAAGGACCCGGACAATAAGCTGCTCTGGAAATTCACCCGCCGCCGCCTGGAAGCCGAGGAGCTGCGGGATGCCACGCTGGCCGTGGCGGGGCGCTTGAATACCAAGGCTGGTGGCCCCAGCGTGATCGTGCCCGTGGATCAGGAACTGATCGGGCTGCTCTACAAGCCGTCCCAGTGGGCCATAGCCAAGGATGCAACCGAGCATGACCGCCGCAGTGTCTACCTGTTCCAGAAGCGCAACCTGCGGCTGCCCTACATGGAAGTGTTTGATGCGCCGGACACGCTGATCTCCTGCCCGAAACGCGAATCTTCGACGCATGCTCCGCAGGCGCTGGAGTTGTTGAACGGTAGCTTCTCGAACCAAATGGCGGTGGCTCTCGCCGGCCGTTTGGAAAAGGAAGCCAAGACCCCGGCCGCGCGGATTGACTTGGCCTATCGCCTGGCGGCGGGCCGCCTGCCGACGCCCAAGGAACGGGCCATTGCGCAACAGTATCTGGCTGCGGGCTCCACGCGGGAGTTTGCGCTGGCCGTCCTGAATCTGAACTCATTTTTGTACGTGAACTAACCATGGATCAGTTTCTCCGCCAACCCCATATCCGCTATACGCGTAACCGCCGCGAGTGGTTAACCGATGCTTTCTGCGGCTTCGGTTCGCTGGCTTTTGCGTCGATGGAGATGCAGGCTGCCGCGATCAAGAATCCGCTGGCGGCCAAGCCGCCGCACATGCCGGACAAGGCCAAGGCGAAGTCGGTGATCTTCCTGTTTATGGCGGGCGGCCCGTCGCACCTGGAAACGTTTGACCCCAAGCCACTGCTGAACAAGCTGGACGGCCAGAAGCGGCCGGCCGAGTTCGGCGAAGCGAAGTACCAGTTTGTCCAGAACGACGCCAAGATCCTGGGCACCAAGCGCCAGTTTGAGCGCTGCGGCCAGTCGGGTCTCGAAGTATCGGACCTGCTTCCGCATCACAAATCGATCATTGATGACCTCTGCGTTGTCCGCTCCGTGCATGGCGACATGGTGGTGCATTCGGCCGCGCAGTATCAGTGCATGACCGGCCGCATCATCCCCGGCTTTCCGTCGATGGGCAGTTGGGTGGTCTATGGCTTGGGCAGTGAGAGCCAGTCGTTGCCGGCCTATGCGGTCATCCCTGATCCGGATGGGGCGCTGGAGGCCGGGCAGCCGATGTACTTGAATGGCTTTCTGCCCGCCATCTACCAGCCGGCCATGCTGCGTCCGGGCAAGCGTCCGGTGTTGAACCTGGACCTGCCGGAGGGGGTGAAACTCTCTGACCGGCGCAAGACGATCGACTTGATCCGGGCGCTGAATGAAGCGGGCATGGTGGGCGAGGACGAAGAGTTTGCGGCGCGCATTTCGGCCTACGACACCGCGTTCAAGATGCAGACCGAGGCCCCGGAAGTGTTCGACCTGTCCAAGGAATCGCCCGAGACGTTGGCCATGTACGGTGTCGGCGCGGAGCCCACCGATGACTATGGCCGGCGTTGTTTGCTGGCCCGCCGGATGGTGGAACGCGGCGTACGCTTTGTGACGGTGGTGCATGGCGGCGGCCCCGGCAACCTGCAGTGGGACGCGCACGAAGACATTGAAGAGAACCATCTCCGGATGGCGAAGCAGAGTGATCAGCCGGCGGCGGCGTTGATCAAGGACTTGAAGCGGCGCGGTCTGCTGGATTCAACGCTGGTGGTGTGGGGCGGGGAATTCGGCCGGTCACCGGAGGCGCAAGGGGGCAAAGGCCGCGATCACCATAACCTGGGCTTCACCATGTGGATGGCTGGGGGCGGCATCAAGGGCGGCATGGCCTACGGGGCGACGGATGCGATCGGTCTCAAGGCCATTGAGAAGCCCGCCCACTTCCGCGATATCCACGCCACGATCTTGAATCAGCTGGGCCTGAACCAGGACGCATTGAGCTATATGCACCAGGGGCGCAAGGAGCGCCTGACGGAAGTGCATGGCGAGATCCTGAAAGACATCATCGCCTAGCAGCCTGGTTGGGAAAGGCATTGTTCGCGGCCGACGGGTTGTTTTGAGGGGCCGATCCACGATTGCGTGCGTCCGGCTGGTGGTGGCTTGGACGGGCCGTCGCGCTACAGAACCGCGCTACAGAACCGGGGTATCCGTCTGGGCCAGCAGGGTGAGGATCTTTTCCCGGTCCCGGCCCATGGTTTCCACCGCGGAATCAAGCGCCACCTTGTAGAAGCAGGCGGCGATGAACAAAGCGACGCCCATCACGGCATAAAATGCCTCTTCCCGTTCAAAGGCGTAGCGGCCCAAATACGCTAAGCCCACCAGCATGGAGATGAACGGGTAGACCAGCAGCGCGAACATGGCCACCTTCGCACCGGCATTGCGCTTCCAGCCTTCATTGGGGTTCATGGCCCGCGGCGCGCGCGTGGAGCCCAGGTTGCCGATGCCCAGTAGAAACAGCGTGAACAGAGCGCAGACCGACAGCGCCTCGCCCAGTTTCTGTGCCGTGACGGGCATTTGCAGAATCGTGCACGCCGCGGCCACCAGTGAGATTTCCGCCACCACAAAAAACGCCCCGGCGATGTTCTTGGCTTTCAGGATCGTCGCTGGCGGCACCGGTACCAGGTAGTACATCTGCGTGGCCGACCGGTCAAAGCCGAAGGTGTTGTAGAAGCAGACTTCGCTTAACAGCATCAGCGCATAGACGGCCACGACGGACAGGAAATTCTGCGTCATCCAACCGCCCGAAGATGGTCCGGAGCCAAAGCCATTGGCCAACGGCAACCAGATCAGCAAGCCAAAACTGAAGCCCATGAAAAAGACCACGCGGAACCGCGTGATCCGGCTGAGGAAGCGGATCTCTTTTTCCACCAGGGCCCCCAGCGGGTCAGGGAACAGGCGCGACGGCCAGTTGGACATCCACTCATACCGGCTGCTGACCTCCCGCTTTTCCTTGGAGCGTTCGGCATCGCCATCAAAGAAGAGGCTCCGGTTAAACTGCCAGCGCCCGAACGCCCACCCGATGAGGGCAACGCCAATCAGCCACAGCCAGGGCGAGGCTCCACCTTCGGCCAGCGCCGCCGACCCGGCCGCTTTCCAGGGCCACCAGGGGCCAGTGGTCCACAGCGAAAGTTGACGTCCAAACTCGCGCGCCTTGTCGCCGCCACGGGAGGCCAGGAAGGAGGGGACTGCCGCCAGCAGCACCACCACGATCAGGCCCACTTCCCGCACCTTCTTGTGCGCCAGCGCCCGCATCAGCAGATCGCGCAGCCCCGCGCCCAGTGTCAGGTTGAACACGGTGTAGAGCACGGGGGCCAGCGCGCACCATTTCGGCAAACCCGGGTTCAGCAGCAGGCCAATCGTCGCGCCCAGCATCACGATGGGCATCTCCAGAAACAGCGAACTGCGCAGCAGAATCTCCAGGCGATAGAGTCGTGCTTCGGCGATCGGGTAGACGCGCAGCTTTTTCAGGTCCAGCATGCCGCCCATG
>JBIKMK010000393.1:0-4692 GCA_044359315.1 Bryobacteraceae bacterium
AACTTTTTTCACCATATGGTGTTATTGAGCATATGCGTCTCCCGCTTCTTTTGGGTACTGCCTTCGTGGCGCTTGCCTTGTCGCACGCGCAGACGGCCCCCGTTGTGACACCGCGCGGTGTCATCAATGGCTTCACGCAACGGCCCGCGCCCTCACAAGTGGCACCTGGCGGCATCATCTGGATTTCCGGCCTGAACCTGGGACCACCGGAAGGCATCAAGGCTACGGAGAATCCTGCCCCGACCAAGCTGGGTGATGTCGAGGTGCTGATCAACAACCGGGCAGCGGGTGTGATTTCGGCTGAACCCGGGCGCGTGGTGGCCGTCGTACCAGCGGAGACACCCAACGGGCTGGCGAACGTCATCGTGCGGCGCGGCGAACAGCAAAGCCGCCCGGCAAGAATTTCCGTACTGGCCACGTTCCCGTCACTCCGCACCAAGGACGACAAGGGCTTTGGCGAACTGGCCGCCGCTGGTTCCGGGCCCGATGTGGTGCTGGCCGCCTCCGGCTTTGGCGCTCCAGGGGCGCAGGACTTGCAGGCTTACGTGGGCGGGCTTCGCACCACGGTCCAGGCCACGGCCGCCGACAGGCCGGGCGAGTTTGACGTGACGATCACGATTCCTGCCGACGCCGCTCCCGGCGACATGGTCACGCTACTGAGCGGCAATCGTGTCGCCAACCAGGGCACCTGGGGCAAACGCACCGCCAACCTGAAGTATCTGCGGCTGCCCGAAGGCACTCCCGATTTGCGGGATCTCAATGGCAGTGACCTGCGCGGCGAATTCCTGATCGCCACCGGAGCCCGTGACGACAAGGGCTGCTATCCGGCTTTCCTGTTTGACTTCAGTCAGAGCGCCGCCACGCGCCTACCCGAATGCCTGACCACCGCCAACCGTAATGCCGCAACGCCCATCGTCGCCGCCAATGACACGGCTGTCCTGGGAGCCCTGGTTGGTCCGCCGGAATCGGCTGACGTAGTCAGTCCCAAGTTGATGACCGTGGCCCCGGGAGGAGCTTCCGCCACAGTGACGCTACCCTCGGCCGCATCCCTGCTGACGGCCAATCCGAATGGCTTTGTGGCCGTAGCCCCCGGCCCTCCAGCCAAGATCTATGGCATCGATCCGGTGACCGCCGAAGTGAGTGAAGGAGCGGCCTTGGCCGCGGGTGGAGCCGGGGCACCCGGGGGCGGCGGACCAGGCGGGATCATCGCCATCTCCGTCGATTTGGGCGATGGGCTCAATGTGGTCGTCTCCAACCCCGTCGGCGTAGGCAACAACCGCCGCGTGGTGGTGGTGGCTGACAATGATCGCGCCGCCAAGAAGGCCAAGCTGGCTTTCCTTGATCCGCAAAATGCCGTCGTCGCCACGCGCGATTTTCCCGAGGGCTGGCTGCCGTTGGCCGCGCAACCGCAACAGGTCCAATTGCCGCCGGGCGTGAACCTACCGCCCGGCGTGCAGTTGGCGCGCCCGCTGGTAAGCGTGTTTCTGGACCCGCCGACGCGCCTGTTCTACGTGCTCGCCCGCCAGGGTGACAATGCAAAACACGGCGTCGTCACCTTTCCGTTGGACCCAAGCGAAGTGAAGACGGTGGAGTTCCCGGACGGGTGGTTCGCCACCGGCTGCGCCGCGCAGATCCCGCTGCAGTCTCTGGACCTGTCGCGCCGCTTGGGGCTATTGGGGTCGAAAACAGTGGCCACGGCCTTTGCCAACCCCTGTCCGGCCGATGGTTTCCTGGTGGTCGATCTGATCAACCAAACGGCCACCGCCGTCCAGCTGCCGGGAACCGGTCAACTGAACGCCAATGCCGGGGCGAACGAGATGAACGACTACATGTTCGGCACCAACACGGATCCGGGCCGCAACAACGTCTCCGATACACTTTACGTCCTGGATGGTGTCAGCGGGGGCGTCAACCGGTTGGACTTGCCCTCTGGCGTCACTGGATTCGGCAACCTCAGCGCCATCCCGGCTATTGGCGCGCTGATCGCTCCGGCCACCAACCGCATTCAGGGTGATGGCGGACTGGTGCTGTTCGACCTGGAGACCGCGACGGCCAAGCTGCTGCCCGCGCCCGACGGCTTCGCGGCGGTGCAGATTGCTGGCATTTTTGGCACCACACGCAAAGTGGTAGGCCGCGGCGTGAAGGAGCAGAACGCAGGCAGCCAGTTCATCGTCTACGACCTGGTCACCGGAGACGCCAGTATCATCCCCAATCCCGAAGGCGTGGCCTTTGTTGGGCCGTTACCGGCCGCGGCGCCCGCTCCGGGAGGCGGTGGCGCCCCCGGTGGCGGCGGCCAACCCGGAGTTGGCCAACTGCAGCAGGCCGTGACCCTCCGATCCAACCCACGCGCTGGCACTATCGCCGCCACGGCCTGGAATGCGCAGCGCCGCGCCGTGGGTATTGCGCTGCTGCAAGTGCCCTAAGTCCGCTCGATTCGCTGGGGACACGGTTTGCTCCTGGACAGGAAACAAGATAGCTTGAAGATATGAGTCAACCCGGAATCGAACTGCTCGAGGCATACGAAGCATTGCCCCCTGCGGAGCGCCAAGCCGTTGCGGTTGAAATACTGCGCCGCACGCGCGAACTACCCTTTGATTCCGGCCCGATTTCGGACCAGGAGATTGGTGACGCCGGCCGCTCCCTATTCGCATTCCTGGATCAGCAAGAGAATGCATCCACGCCGCGGTGAGGTCTGGCTCTTCGATCTTGGGATGACCGCCAAGACGCGCCCCGTGTTGGTCGTGAGTGTTGACTACGGAGACGCTGACCGCGCGATCGTAACCGTCGTTCCCCACACAACCGACTGCCGACAAAGTCAGTTCGAGATCCCCATCAATGTCCCGTTTCTCCGGCCGGGAGCGTTTCTGGTGCAAGGTGTATCCACGTACCCCAAAGCGTGGGCTATTCGAAAGCTTGGCCACCTGCAATCAGCGCAACTACAGTTGGTAACCGATCATCTGGCGGCTTGGCTGGGAATTTCAGTAGCCAAAACTCCTGACCCCTAATCAACTCACGAAGGCACGACGCTTACCGCAAGGTCAGCCGGGTCACGGTTTCGATGTGGTAGGTCTGCGGGAACAGATCCACCATCGTCATCTTCTCGATCGCATAGACCTCGCCCAGCGCGGCCAGATCGCGAGCCAGCGTCGCCGGATCACAGGATACGATCGTGATCTGAGGGGCCTTCAGCCGCACCAGATGCTCGACAGCCCGCTTGCCCAGCCCGGCGCGAGGCGGGTCGGCCAGAATGAAGTCGGGCGCTTCTTCCAACTGAGCCAAGTAGTCTTCCGTGGTCAACTGGACGGCCTTGGCTTGGGGCGCATTCACGGCCAGATCGGTCACCGCGCTGCGGACCACTTCCACCGCCGTCACCTGCTCAAAGGTGCGTGTCAACGGCAGTGAGAACAAACCCACGCCAGCATAGAGATCCAGCGCCGTGCGGCCTTCGGCCCCGGCCAAGGCCAACTGGCGCAGCGGGTCCACCAGAAAGCGGTTCACCTGGAAGAACGACTTGTGGCTGACCTGAAATTCGTCGCCCGCCACCGGATACTTCAGCGCACTCATCGTGGCACCCGGGATCAGACGCGCGCACCAGTCAAAGAAGCTCCGGCTGACCGGGCGCGCTGTCTTCAGCACGTTCACCAGCGTGTGCGTCTCGTTCGAGAACAACTCCACTTCTTCCAGGAACCGCGGAAAGTGCGGATCCCGCCGCATCTCCTTCATCACCTGGATGGCCTTCTCCAGTGCCGGCGAACCCAGCGGGCAGCCATCAATGGGCACCAGCTTGCGCGACCCCGCCGCGTGGAAGCCCGGTTTACCCTGGTCGTAATGCAACTGGATACGGTTGCGATAACCCCAGGGCTCACCAGCCAGTGTGCCGATCTCCGGTGGAGTGATCTTGCCAATCCGGCCCAGCGTCTCGGCCAAGATGCTGACCTTTTCGGTCAACTGCCGGTCGTAACCCATGTGCTGGTAGTGGCAGCCGCCACACTTGGTGTAGACCGGGCACGGCGCAACAATCCGGTCCCGCGAAGCAATCTGGAGCTTTCCGTCTTCCCATTCTTCGCCCGGAAGCGAATAGGGAATAAACTTTACTTCTCCGTTGACGCGCGCCAAACCGTCGCCGCCATAAACTAGTTTTTCGATCAAGGGCATGAATTTCTTCGCACCTTCATGAATGAAGGCCCGTGCGCGTAGGCTACCATGAAGGTTCCCTGGCGGCTGCACTAAGAGCCGCTTTATTCATAAAACAGACATGAGAGTTCGCGTATTTTCCGGAGTTCAGCCATCCGGCAACCTCCACATCGGCAATTATCTCGGCGCCCTGAAGAACTGGGTGGCCATCCAGCGCGATTACGAGAGCATCTTCTGCATCGTCGATCTGCATGCGATCACGGTCTACCAGGATCCGGCAGAACTGAAGCGGAAGATCCGCGAGACGGCGGGGCTGTTCCTGGCCTGCGGCATCGACCCGGCGCACTCCTCCGTGATCGTCCAGTCGCAAGTCACCGGCCACGCGGAGCTGGCCTGGATGCTCACC
The DNA here is from genome assembly GCA_044359315.1 of Bryobacteraceae bacterium. Classification (GTDB taxonomy): domain Bacteria; phylum Acidobacteriota; class Terriglobia; order Bryobacterales; family Bryobacteraceae; genus JAPKYZ01. The sequence continues at coordinate 4,541 of JBIKMK010000393.1, forward strand.
TGCGTGACGCCGCTGGGCTGGCTGGAGCGGATGACGCAGTTCAAGGCCAAATCCCAGGCGCAGGAAACCATCGGCGATGGGATCCTGCAGTACCCGGTGCTGATGGCGGCCGACATCCTGCTGTATCAGGCGGGCAACGTGCCGGTGGGTGA
>JBIKMK010000394.1:0-4690 GCA_044359315.1 Bryobacteraceae bacterium
TGGTTCATGTCGAGCGGAACAAGATCGCCTTCTACCGGCCACTGTTCCCCCAACTGCGCAGCGCGGCCGCGACGGTGAGGCCGGGCCAAGTTGTTCATGTTTCCAGCCCTGCTGGCGGCTAGTCCGACTTCGGGTAGCAATTGGCACCCGCACCCTCTTTTTGCACAGTTCTGGCGTAACCTTCCTCCCTCAGACCAGTAATCATCTAGTGAGAGGTGAGATTGCACATCGCAGCACGGGGCGACGCCGGAGTGACGGACGAGAAGCTGATGGGCGACGTACGCTCGGGCGACGTACGTCAACTGGCACAGCTGTTTGACCGCCACCACGGCAGCCTGTTCCGTTACTCCATGCGGATGACCGGCAACCGGGAATGGAGCGAGGATCTGGTGCAGGAGATTTTCTGCCGCATCCTCCGCTACCGCGACACTTTCCGCGATGGCCATCTGTTCACTACCTGGATGTTCCGGATCGCGCGGAACACCTTTATCGATCACACGCGCAAGCGCCGGTGGGAAGTACAGAAGGATGACACCATGGACAGCCCGGTGATGCCTGCAAGCAACCTCGAGCAGGAGCAGGACCTACAACTGCTTCGCGAGGCGCTGCTCCGGCTGCCGGAGACGCAGCGCGAACTGTTGGTGCTGGCCCGCTTTCAACAGCTGCCCTACACGGAGATCGCTACCTTGCTCGACATTGAAGTGGGCACGGTGAAAACACGAGTCCACCGCGCCGTCAAGCTGCTGCGGGATGTCTATCTGGAGTTAAGCGCGCCGCCGGTCACCCGGCCCGCACAAGGAATATGAAATGAAGCAGGACAATCTCCATTGCGACGCGATTGAAGACCAACTGGCTGACTACCTGGGCGGTACCCTCAACGCCACCGCCCGCCGTCAAGTGGACCAGCACCTGGCCGCCTGCGCCGATTGCCGCAGCGCCGTGGCCGTGTGGGACAAGATGGCCGGACTGACGCCCGAACGGCCCAGCGTCGAACTGCGCGCCCGTTTCCAGGACATGCTGTGGGCCAACATGGACGCGCCGTCCACGCGCTTTGTGAAGCCCAAACCCATGGCCCACCCCATCTGGCGCTGGGCGATGGCGGCGGCGCTGGTGGCCGTGGGCTTCCTCGGCGGACGATTCGTTCAACTGCCCTCCACAGCCAAGGCCCCCGACGAAGTCGCGTCTCTCCGCGGAGAGGTTCGTGATCTGCGGGAGGCCGTCGTCGTCTCGATGCTGCGGCAGACCTCCGCTTCGGAACGGTTGAAGGGCGTGCTGACTTCCACCACGCTGGACCGGCCGGACCCCGAAGTCACCGCCGTGCTCGTCGAGACCCTGCGTCACGACCCGAACGTCAACGTGCGGCTTTCCGCAGTCGATGCCCTCAAGCGCATGTCTGGCGACCAGAATGTCCGCCGCGGTTTTGCGGAGTCCCTGGTGGCCAGCGATTCGCCGCTGGTCCAGATTGCCTTGATCGATGCGCTGATGGAGAACCCCGCCGTCGCCCGCGACCCGCAAGCCGCCAACGCCTTCCGGACCGTGGCCATGGCCAAGCAAGGTGAGGCTGTCGTCAAACAGCGCGCCCGCCTGGCGCTGGAGCGTTTAGAAAAGCGTGAAGACTAGCCCCATCGATAGAACCCAGCCGACAAGAGAGAACCATCATGAAGATCATTGCCCTCATCACCCTGGCCACCGCCGCATTTGCCCAGCCCATGACGCTGGCCTTCTCCGACCCCACCCGCCCCGGCACCGTCCGCGTGGAACTCACCCAAGGCAGTATTCACGTCACCGGCACGGCGGGCAACAGTGTCATCCTCGATGGCAAGGGCCGCACCACGCGCCAGCGCGAAGAGGCCGCCGGCGGCATGCGCCGTATCGGTGGCGGCGGAGCCAACTTAAACGCCCGCGAAGAAGGCAACGTCATCCGCATCGATAGCGACTCCTGGGCCGGTGGCCAGGATGTCTCCCTGCAAGTGCCCTTCAAGACCTCCTTGATCTTAAAGACCGTCAATGGCGGCACGGTGCGCGTCGAAAATGTCGAAGGCGAAATTGAGGTGCAGAACGTCAACGGCTCCATCCGCCTGATCGACGTCTCCGGTGCCGTCGTCGCCAACAGCAGCAACGGCAAAGTGGAGGTGACGCTGAATAAAGTCACGTCCGGCAAGCCGATGGCGTTCACCTCGCTCAATGGCAACGTCGATGTCACCTTCCCATCGGACCTCAAAGCCACCCTGCGCATGCGCGCCGACAACGGCGATATCTTCACCGACTTTGAGGCGCTCGTAAAGACCGAACAGAATAACTCGCAAAACGGCAAGGGCCGCTGGAAGTCGGAATCCTCCACCGTGGCCCAAGTGGGCGGCGGCGGCGCCGAGATTCGCCTCCAAACGATGAACGGCCGGATCTACGTCCGCAAAGGCAAGTAACTCGGACGGCCGCTACTTCCGCCCAAAGTGCTTGTCCGCAAAGTCCATCCAGCGCTGCCAGTCATACTCAGTGACATCATGCTTCCCTGCCCGGATGTGGTAACCCAAGGTGCCCATGATCGGCGTATGTAGCGGCGGAAACTCGTGCGAAGGCAGGCCCGGCTTGCCCAGCAGCTTGTAGACCGGGTCCGCCGCCACCAGTGAGAGGAACTCGCCCTTCGGGTCCGCCCACTGATCCTCCTGAGCACTACACGCATACAGCGGCCGCGGAGCCATCAGCGCGATCAGCATGTGTTGATCAAACGGCATTCGCGCTTCCTGGCCGTTGTACTGCGCATAGTTCTTGGCGAACCAGTGCGGGAACCGCGTGTTCAGGTTCGCCACGGTTTCGCCATAGATGCGTTTGGAAAGCGCCGCCCCACCCGCCCCGGAATCATTCGAGATCACGATGGCAAACCGCGGATCGCTCGCCCCCGCCCACAACGCCGCCTTCCCGATGCGCGAGTGCCCATGCAGCACCACCCGCTTGGCGTCGAGCGTCTTGTCCGTCTCGATGTAATCCATCGCCCGGGACAAACCCCACGCCCAGGCCCCAATCGCGCCCCACTCATCCGCAGCCGGCTTAGTCTGGCCCGGTCTGTAAAACAACGGCTGCACGCCGTTCCGGAAGCCGTCGTCGAAATCCGGGTCCAGGTCTTCATAATGCGCCGTGATCGTCGCGTAGCCCCGCTTCAGCACCTGCTCCACCACCCAGCGCGACTCCTGCGCCCCGCGCGCCTTCTCGGTCACCGCCTTCACCGCCGGATCGTTGGACACCGTGTGATTGCCCTGGAAGTTCAAGCCCAGAAACACTGGCACCGGCCCCTTCACATTCGGCGGCAGATAGATCAGCAGGTTCATCCGCGGCCCATCCTTCTTGCCCGTGAACAAAATGGAGACCTCTTTGCGAATCGCCGCCCCGCCCAGCGCCGGTGCCGCGCCAGAAGTCGGCTCATACACCGTCGTGGCCAGCTTGCCGCCCATCCGCCCGAACATCTCCCGCTCCAGCAGAGCGTAAAGCTCCGCCCGCCGCCCGGGCCAATCGGCCGCTTTCTTCGCCGCCCCCAACGCCGGAGGCAAAGTATAGGCGGGCATCTGCGCTTCGTCATAGTTCGGCGCGGGCGGCCGAGCGGCCACCACCGGCTGCGCATCGCACCAAGTCACGCCACCGGCCAAAATCAGCACCCCGGACACCACTGCCCGCGCTCCAGAACGCATAAGTCGTTGCATATGATCAGCAGTGTATACCGTCGCACTTGCCTACGGTGTAATGTTCTGCCACTCCCAAGCCGATTCACCTCCAGCGCCTGATGGAGGTGTTTCAAAAAGGTGTACCAATCCGTCGGCGGTTGTTATAAGATTTTTGAAGATTGTTTACAGAGCGAGCCAACCCTATGAAAAATCATAGAGTTGACTTCCAAAAAACAGAGGTGAAATGAGAAATATCAAGTTGACCACGTGGGTCATAGGGCTACTATGCAGCGCCGGTTTGGCCTTCGGCCAGATCGCCTCCGGTGCCCTGGGCGGCACCGTGACTGATTCCAATGGTGCCAGCGTCCCCGGCGCCAAAGTAGTAATTACCGGTACCTCCACCGGCAGCAAGCAAGAGACGGTCACCAATGAAGCCGGAGTCTACATCTTCGCTTCCGTGCCCGCCGCCGGTTATTCCATGACCGTTGAAAAGGCCGGTTTCAAGAAGGTAAACCGTCCGAACCTGGAAGTTCGCATCGCCCAGCGCGTCGACCTCGACGTCAAGCTGGAAGTCGGTGATGTGCAGCAGACCGTCGAGGTCACCTCGGAAGCGCCGCTGCTGGAAACCACGTCCAGCGACAAGGGCACCAACTTCTCGCCCAAGTTCATGAACGACGTGCCGCTGTTCACCGGCGCCATCCGTAACCCGCGCGCCTTCATCAGCTACATGCCCGGCGTCAACGCCGGCGCGGAAGTCAGCATCTCGGGCTCCGGCGGCCGCGCGCAGGAAGTGCAGATCGACGGCGCGTCGCTGATCATTCCGGAATCGGGCGGCACGGTGTTCAACATGCCCTCCGCGGAAATGTTCCAGGAGTTTAAGCTGATCACCGGTGGCTACTCGGCTGAGTACGGCCGCTTCGGCGGCGGCGTCGAAACCTACGTGACGAAGAGCGGCAGCAACTGGTACCACGGCACGGCGTTCCTGAACATGCGCCGCGACATCTGGAACTCCAATGCCTGGGCCCGCAACGCCAGCA
>JBIKMK010000395.1:0-4685 GCA_044359315.1 Bryobacteraceae bacterium
TGAAGCGCGGCGCCTCTGCCACCGTCAAGCGGCCGGAGGTGTTGTTGAGCGACGTCGACAACCCCAGCGCCGTAGCGTCGAACTCACGGATCAAGCCGGAGCCGAACACGTCGTAGTAGATGCCGAAGCCGGCGCGGATCACGCTCTTGCCGGGGCCACCAAAGAGGAACTTCGAGAGGCCGCTCTTGCCCTCGGGGGCATAAGCCAAGCCGAAACGCGGCGACCAGTTCTTCAGATTGTCGTAAAGCGGACGGCCGCCCGACTGATTGGCCAACTGGAATGCGATTGGCTGCAGGCCCGTGTTGCCCGCCAAACCATTTCCTGCGTTCGCCACACGAGTGTCAAACCACTGGCTGAGCGGAATCGTCGGGCTGGTCTGGACACCGTTCACCTCATAGATCGCCGGCCAATACATGTACCGCAGGCCGGCGGTGATGGTCAGGTTGCGGGTGGCCTTCCAGGTGTCCTGGATGTACATTTCCGCTTCCTCGCCCTGGAACTTACGCAGCACCGGCGTGCCAGGAGCTTGCGCCGTGACATTGCCGCCAGACGGCACATAGTTGTAGCGGCTGGTCACCTGAGTCACCAACCCCAAGATAGCCGCCGTCGCATCGTTAAACGAGGTGCGGGACCCAGCGTTGATGCGGCTGGTGCCCAGGGCGGCATCGGTCCACGGAGCACTGAGCACCGCACCAGAGCCCGTCATCCACGAAGAATTGATCTGCGAGCCAAAGTAGCTGTTGGTGTAGTTGGCGCGGTCATTCTGGTAGACGCGAATGCTGCCGCCAAACTGGATGGTGTGCTTGGACTTGGTCCAGGTGAAATCCTGCGTAAAGTTCGTGGTAGGCGAGAAGCGCCGGAGCGAACGGGTCAGGCCCACCGGATTGTCCAAGCCACGGAAAGTGGTGAGCGCGTACGTACCGACGCCGGACGTCTCGACACCCTGGCGGGTGAAGCCAAAGCGCGAGGACGAGATCAGCGAGTTGTTGATCACTGAATCCCATCCGACCGCCAGGCCCTTCGAGTTGTTCAGATCCACAAAATTGGGGGCCATACCCGGAAACTGCGGAGCGCCCGCTTCGTTGTCGTTCTGCAACTGGCCACGCACAAAAGCGCGGTTCTTGTCGTTCACCACGTAGTCGATTTTGGCGACGTAGGTGTTGTATCGGCGGGCCAGCGGCGAATTGAACCGGAAGCCAGCCGTATTGATGCCGTCACCGGTGGTGAAGTCATTCGGCAGCGGGAACGCCCGCAGGGCCGTCAGCGCAGCCTGGTTGATCTGTCCTGCGCCTGCAATTTTGTTCACCAGTTCAGAGCCGGGCACCGAGATGCGCGCGCCACCGACGCTCAAGTAGTCCACCGTGCCATTGCGCATGTTCTCGCGGGGCACCGTGCGGATCACGGACTGTTCCAGCTTGTCCTGCTGACCTTCAAAGTTCAAAAAGTAGAACAGCTTGTCCTTCTTGATCGGGCCACCGATGCGGCCGCCATAGATGTTGCGGTTCAGCTTCGGCGTCGGCAAGCCCCGACCGGAGGCGTCCAGCGTCGAGTTATTGAAGAAGGTGTTCGCGTTGAACGCCTTGTTGCGGACATACCAGTAGCCCGCGCCATGGACGTCGTTGGTGCCGCTGCGGGTCACCAGCGAAATCTGCGCACCGGAGCCACGGCTGCTATCGGCGTTGGCATTGGTGGTAGTGACGCGGAACTCCTGCACTGAATCCAGCGTGACGCGCAGCGCGCCGTTGAACGGCTCGCGGGTCTGCTGATTGTTGATGTCCACACCATCGAGGGTGATGTTCGATTGGTCGCTACGGCCGCCGTTGACGACGCCACCGCGGTCCGTGCCCGTATTGGAGCCACCGTTGACCGTATCGGAATCGCCGATGTAGCTGATACCGGGTTGCAGCGACAGAATGCGGTCCGCGCGGCGGCCCTCAAAAGGCAGCTGCGTGATCGGCTTGGTGCCGAACGAATTACCCAGCGTCGCGTCGGTGGTGTTCAACTGAATCGCCTCGGCCGAAACCTCGATGGTCTGCGTGACCGCACCGACGTTCTCAAACACGATGTTCAGCGTCGACGGCGTGTTCACCAGCAGACGGATGTTCTGGACAATAACGTCCGAGAAGCCAGCCTTCTTGGCGACCATCCGGTACTTGCCCGGAGGCATTGCCTGGAAGGCAAACCGGCCGGAGGCATCCGAGGTGGCCTCGCGCCGCTCGTTGGTGTCGGCGTTGGTGACGACAACGTTGGTTCCGGGCACAGCTGCGCCCGTGGGATCAGTAATTGATCCGACCAAGGACGTCAGCGATTGTCCGAAAGATGAAAATGCAAACAGAACCAGCACGACCATGCTGGTCAGGATTTTGACCATTGGAAGAACTCCCTTTTCCCTCTTGAGAGCTGAACTATTCAACTCTATTCATTCCGGTTTAGCAGACTGGTGACCGAATCGCAACCTGAAAACGTCGATTGGGGCTGGGTGAATGCCCAATTGTTCGGGGTGAACACCGGAAAGTACGGGATGAGTTGCGCCAGATCCCCGCTAGACGATGCCGGCGAGAATGGCCTGGGCCGCCGCACGGGGGTCGCTGGCCCGGGTGATGGGCCGGCCGATTACCAGATGTGAAGCGCCATTGGCTAGCGCTTGCGCGGGGGTGGCGACACGCTTTTGGTCCCCCACTTCAGCGGAGGCGGGCCGCACGCCAGGTGTCACTATCAACATGCCTGGACCCGTGATCGCCCGCACCCGCGCCGTTTCCAACGGTGAGCAAACGATGCCATCGACGCCCGCGGCGACGGCATTGCGGACCCGCAGGTCCACCAGCTCTGCGGCCGTCAAGTGGTGCCCGTCCGCCTTCAGATCGGCGTCATCCAGGCTCGTCAGTACCGTTACGCCCAGAATTCTCAATTTCGAACCGCCGCGTCCCTCAACCGCCGCCCGCATCACTTGGGGCACGGCATGGACGGTCAACAAACTGACTCCGGACTGAGCCGCCACCGCCACGGCCCGCTTCACCGTCTCCCCGATGTCGTACAACTTCAGGTCCAGAAAAACCTGCTTGCCCTGCGCGATCAAGCTCTGGACGAAGCCCATCCCGACAGCGGTATAAAGCTCCAGGCCGACCTTGTAAAACGAAACGCTGTCGCCCAATTGCTCCACCAGTTGGGCAGCTTCCTGGGCGCTGGCGACGTCGAGCGCGACGATGATCCGAGGGTCACTCATAAGTAGTTCATCCGTCCAGCCCCATGCGTAAGCTTGGGGCTCTATCCGCCAGCCGAGAAGCCCCAAGCTGACGCATGGGGCTGGGTGGCGTACCTTTATCTAAACCCGTAAACTGGTCGGGCGAAACACTAATCCCGTTCCGTCCCGCTGTTCCACAGCTTGAACATCTCCGCCGCCGGGGGCACTTTCAGCGGCCGGACCAACCGGAAGCCCAGAAACTGCGCGTCCGTCAGATACCAGATGCTCTTGGGCAACTGCGGATCCTGCATCTTCCAGGACGCATCGGAGCCGACACGGGCGGCGCAGCGCAGTTGAGCCGGGTCATCGCTCCAGCCGCCCCCACGGGCCGCGTGCGGGTAAGGTTGCGTGGGCCGGTTCAGCGGAGAAACTCCAGTGGCTTGCGGCTTGGCGTAGAAGCCCGGGTCATACTGATCCAGCGTCCATTCCGCGACGTTGCCGTGCATGTCGTGAAGCCCCCAAGCGTTGGGCTTCTTTCCCCCCACCTTCTGATACTTCTCTTCACTATTGGAGGCAAACCACGCATACTCGCCCAGCCCTGCCGGATTGTCGCCGAACGAATAGGCGGTGGTGGAACCGGCGCGGCAAGCATACTCCCATTCCGCTTCGGTCGGGAGCCGGTAGAAATGCCCAGTCTTGGCGCTCAGCCATTGCGCGTACTTGTTGGCGGCGTGCTGGGTCATGCTGATCGCTGGGTAGCCGTTGATGCCCATGCCGAAGCTCATCTCGACGTAGGGTCGCGTCGGGCGGCTGACGGCATCCACGTCCGGATTGGCCCCTTGGGTGGCCGGGTCCCGTTCGGCAAACATGAACAGCCGGTACTCATCCCAGGTCACCTCAAACTTCTCCATCCAGAACGGCTCCACCGTAGCCGTGTGCGGCGGACCTTCATCCTTCTTGCGGCCACGCTCGCCCTCGGGTGAACCCATGGTAAAGCTACCGCCCGGAATGGGCACCATCTGGTAGTTGACCGTGCTGCCCGGAATCAGCTTCTCGTACGCCTTCATCTCCGCCGCCGACTTTTCAGGCGAATTGGCAACAATCTTCGCTCGCAGCTTTTCCACCAGCGCCAAGTCGTCCTTAGCCGCTTTGCGGGCGCTCGCCAGGGTCAGCCCGGCGGGCCAGGACGCCCCTTCGGTCACCCATTGGCGCATCACGGCCACCTGCTCGGCACTCAACGCCGGACCGCCCGGTGGCATGGCACCCCGGACCGTAGGAGCCAGCGAAATAGACCGGATCAAGGGGCTGGCCTCCGGGTCTCCTGCGCGGATCGCCTTGGCGGCCCCGGCGGCCGAATCCAGGCGCAACCCGCCCAGCGCCCGCTCTGACCCATGGCAGCCAATGCAGCGGCTCTCAATGATGGGCCGCACCTGCGCATTGAAATCGACCGCGGCCCACGCTGAGGTGCCAAAGACCGCCAGCAGCACGCCCATCCAAAGTGGCG
>JBIKMK010000396.1:0-4675 GCA_044359315.1 Bryobacteraceae bacterium
TGAGGGCCGCCTTGACCCTAACCAGCAGATCTCCGGGCCCAATTTGGGGGACAGCTACAGGTTCGACTTTGACTTGCTCTTTGCCGTACAGCACGGCCGCGAGCATCTTGTTGGTGCGAGGTGAGATATCCACTACAAGCCCCTTTGAGGCTGTACTACGATTTTCAATGATTCCCCGGTCGGATGCAATGCCAGATCGAAACCTTCGGCGATCTGTTCGAGCGGCAGGCAATGCGAGATCAACTGCGCCACCGGCAATTCTCCACTGAAAACAAGGTCCGCTGACTCCTTCTGCAGATCGACCGATGCGGAGTAACACCCATACATCAATCTCTCATCCTTGCAGATGTCCGCACCGGACAAATCGATTCTTTCCTGATCCGAAGTTTGGGCAAATAGCAGAATCTGGGCTCCGGGACGGGAGGAACGCACCGCCTGTTCCACCAAGCCGGGCGCGGAGGTGGCCAGAATCACCAGATCGGCCCCTCGCCCCTCGCTCATCTGCTTGGCGATGGCCGCCACGTCCTGCTCACGCGGATTAACCGCCTGATCGGCACCAAAGCGGCGCGACAACTCCAGGCGCCGGGGCATGGTATCGGTGGCCAGGATCCGGCATCCCAGCCGGCGAATCAACATCGTAAAGATAAGCCCAATCGGCCCCTGACCGAGAATGGCCACCAGATCGCCAGGCTGCGGACGGGCTTGATGGACAGCTTTGACGCAGGTATTGACGGGCTCGACAAAGGAAGCTTGCTCAAAAGAAACGCCGTCGGGAATCTTCTCGACCCCTCGTTCTACAATCCAATCCATCACGCGGACATACTGCGAAAAGCCACCGCCGGCCGCCTCAAAGCCGGCCGTCACGCCAACTCGTTTGTAAACCGCACATTGGGCGTAAAGCTTGCGCTGGCAATAGAAACAATCGCCGCACGGAATGTGATGAAACGCGATGACCCGATCACCCGGGGCAAAGCGGGTGACGCCGGGGCCTACCTGGGCCACCACACCGGCGGTTTCGTGACCGTACACCCGAGGCGGGGGGAGCAGGTCGTATTCCACCTTCTTCAGGTCGGTATGGCAGATGCCGCAGGCTTCCACCCGAATCAAGATCTCACCTGGGCCGATCTCAGGCAGCGCAATCGATTCCAGGCGGACTTCGCCCTGGCCCCGATAGACGGCAGCCTTCATCAGCGCCGGAGTGGCGATAGGGGCCACCTGTTCCGGCTCAGACTGGACAGTTGACAATGAACTCTCCCAAATTTTCTGCTGCCTGCTGGCTGCGGCGATTCAATCGCCACAATTCAGGCAAGCCTTTCAAAGGGTTGCGTAGAGCGTCCCACAAGATATGCGAGGTACGGAATCGTCCATCCGGGCCTCGCGCGGCGTTCAGGTCCACCTGGAAACCTTCGCTGGCCAGGTCACTGACCGCCTTCACGCAGCCAAAGGGAACTTGCGCCCGGCTGGCTACACGGGCCACAGCCGCCGCTTCCATTTCCACGATGGCGCCCAGAGACCGCAAACGGTGCTTTTCTTCCGCCGTGGACGCGACACGATCCTGGCTGACAACCACGATAGGTCTACCCGTCTCCTTCTTCCCATCACTGCGGCTAACGGGGGATCCACCAGCCGGGAATCTTGTCCCGCTGGATGCGTGAACCACCTCCGTCGCCGTTAACACCTCGCCGGCAACCAGAGCGTCGTCCAACGCTCCGCAAAGGCCCACGCTCCAGATCAGGTCCGGATGGAACCGCTCCAAAGCCACTTCTGCCGCCTTACCCGCAAGCTCCGATCCCGGTCCATCGGCAGCACAGATCAACCGGTGTTTTCCCCATTGTCCCACGCGCACGAACCGGATGGGCATCCCCTCCACCGGGTGGTGAGCCACCCGTTTGAGGACGCCCGCCAACTCGCGAGCCTCGGCCGCAAGTAACAAGACTGTCATGGCGCGATGGCCTCTTGGATTGATCCTGGTGGGCGTGCAGGTTTCCCCACGCGGCTAAGTGTAGCCATGCTCGCGAAACCATTCCACCGCCCGCCGCAGCGCCTCCCGGGCCGGGCCGGGCTGATAGCCCAGCTGCCGCGTGGCCTTCTCGTGCGAGACCCACATCTTCTTGGCCGACATGCGCACCGCATCGATGGGGACACGCGGCGGCTCACCGCTGACGGACGCCCAGGCGGAACTGGCGTAGCCGGCGATGTAGGCAACCCAGAGCGGAATCCTGAGCTTCGGCGCGGGCCGGCCGCTGACCTGTTCCAGAATCTGACAGATTCCCTCCAGCGTCAGGTTCTCAGCTCCCAGAATGTAGCGCTCGGCGGACCGGCCATGTTCCAGCGCCAGCAAGTGTCCTTGGGCGACATCCCGGACATCCACCAGATTCAGGCCCGTGTCGACGAACGCGGGCATCTGGCCGGTGAGGTAGTCCACCGTGATCTTGCCCGTCGGCGTGGGCTTAAAATCATGGTCGCCCACGGGGGCCGTGGGATTGACGATCACCACCGGGAACCCGGTGTGGGCAAAGTTGATGACGGCAAGCTCCGCCAGATACTTCGACCGCTTATACGCCCCATGCATGCCGTCGAGCGTAGTGGCGGCATCTTCGGTGCCAGCGGCGTGCCCCTCGACACCGATGCAGCCGACCGTGGAAGTGTAAACGACACGGTCCACCAGCGCATCGCGCGAGGCTTCCAGCAAGTGCATCGTGCCATCGACGTTGGAACGGTAGAGCTCCTGCGGATCCTTGGCCCACAGCCGGTAATCCGCCGCCACATGAAAGACGGCACCGCAGCCGGCCACTGCGCGGTCCAGCGACGCCCGGTCGCGCAGGTCGCCCGTGACGACTTCCACGTCCAGTTCCGGCACGGGCTTGGCGCGGGTGAGCGCGCGGACCCGGTGGCCGCTCTCCAATAGAGTGCGGGCCACATGCCAACCGACAAAGCCGGTGGCTCCGGTAACGAGAGTAGGCTTCACAGCAGAGAATTCTGAGGCCGGGACCCAGGGCGCGTCAAGGCCCTGGTGGACTGGCCCGCCAATCGCTTAGTCGGAGGGCGGCCGCCGCTTCAAAAACTCGCCCAGCGCCAGCACCGGGAACGAATTCCGGTACAGGTGGTAGTTGAGGTAAAAGACACGCGGGAAACCCGTACCCGTCGCCAATGCTTCGCGCCACAAGCCATCGGCTTGTTGGGTCTCAGAAAGATGCTGCACGCCCTGCAGCACGCTGGACGAAGTTTCATCGCCCCCAGCCAACAGACCCAGCACCGCCCAGGCGGTCTGCGACGGAGTAGAGGGCGCGGGCATGAAGGCATTCTTGTCGTAAGATTCGCAGCTTTCACCCCACCCGCCATCGGCGTTCTGGATGGAGCGCAGCCATTCCCCGGCGCGCAGCACCGGAGCCTCGCGGTCACTGTAACCAGCTGCCTTGAGGCCGCGCAGCGCCAGAAATGTGCCGTAGATATAATCCACGCCCCAGCGCCCGTACCAGCTGCCGTCGGCTTCTTGCGTTTTCAGCAGATACTCGACACCACGCTGGATGGCCGGGTGATCGGCCGGGACACCCCACCGGCACAATGCTTCGATGACGCGGCCGGTGATATCCGGGCAGGTTGGATCAAGCATCGCGTTGTGGTCGGCAAAGGGCACGTCACTCAAGAACTGCCAGTTGTTGTCCACGTCAAACGCCGCCCAGCCGCCATCGGAGGACTGCATGCCCAGCAGCCACTTCTTGGCCCGGTCGACACAAGCATCCAGCGCCGCCTGATCGGAGGCGCCGGTGTGCCACAGCGCCAGCAGCACCATGGCGGTGTCGTCGATGTCGGGATAAAACTCGTTGGCGAACTCGAAATACCAACCCGAGGGCTCCAGGTCCGGCCGCTTCACTGACCAATCGCCCTTGCGGCGACATTCCTTGGTCAGTAGCCAATCACCGCAACGGCGCATGGCGTCGGCAGGGGCCACCCCGGTTTCGCCCAGCGCATAGGCGGCAATGGCCGTGTCCCACACCACCGAAAAGCAGGGCTGAAAAAAGAACTTCGCCTCGGGGTCCACGCCACCTGGGGCAGGATCCTGGTCCTCGACAATCAGGGCCTCAAACTGCCGCACGGCTTCCACCACCGCCGGATGATCGGCCGGGTAGCCCAGTACATCGAGAGCCATGATGGAGTACATCATCGGCGGATAGATCGCAGCCAAGCCTTCGGAATGCGCAAACCGCTCCAGCATCCACTCTTCGGCCTTCTTGATGGCCTTGCGGCGCAGCTGCTCAGAGCCAAAACGTTCCCAGAGCTTGAAAACGCCATCCACCTTGTGGAACAGGCTCTTCCAGGAGAAAAAGCTTTCGGCGGGAGCAAAAGCAGTGGAGACGCCGGGCGCAAAAATCTCCTGTAAATCAAATCCGGCAGGTGCCGGGCGGCCCGTGTTGAGGCTTTGCGTAATCGCCAGCGGAATCACAATGGCCCGTGTCCAGGAGCTCATCTCGTAGATGACATCGCCAAACAGCATCAATTCCGGCGGCACGCTGGGCACATGCTCCCGCGGGTAGAGATTGAACAGCGACAGATTTAGCTTGGTGTAGCTATTGGCGGCCTGGATGCCGCCCAGCGCCAGAATACGCTGCCGCAACCGCACCATCGGCTCGGAGTCCTGGTCTTGCCCGGCAAGCTTGAGCGCGAAGTAGGCCTT
>JBIKMK010000397.1:0-4670 GCA_044359315.1 Bryobacteraceae bacterium
CGCTAGCCCGCTCAACCAAGAATGACGTGGAACGGGCGGCCAATGCGCTGAAGCATGCCAAGCGCCCGCGAATCCATACTTTTTTGGCCACCAGCGACATCCATTTGCAGTATAAGCTAAAAAAATCTCGCCAGCAGGTGCTGGAAGAGGCTTGTGCAGCGGTGGTCCAGGCGCGCCAGTACGCCGATGACGTTGAGTTTTCCGCCGAAGATGCCACCCGCACGGACTGGGACTACCTGGAAGAGATTTCCAAGGCCGTGGTGGCCGCCGGGGCGCGCACAGTCAATCTGCCGGACACCGTCGGGTATTCAGTGCCCACCGAGTATGGCGAACTGATCGCCCGGATGGTGAAGGCATTGGGCGATACGGCCATTGTCAGCGTGCATTGCCATGACGACCTGGGGCTGGCCGTCGCCAACTCCATCGCGGCCGTGCAAGCGGGCGCTCGGCAGATCGAGTGCACCATGAACGGCATTGGCGAACGTGCCGGCAACTGCTCACTGGAAGAAGTGGTGATGGCGTTCAAGACTCGCCCGGACCGGTTGCCGTTCGAGACCAAGATCGTCACCGAGCATCTCTACCCGGCCAGCCAACTGCTGAGCCAGATCATCACCTTCGGGCCGCAACCGAACAAGGCGATTGTGGGCGAGAATGCGTTCGCGCATGAAGCCGGCATCCACCAGGATGGCTACCTGAAGAATAAGTCCACCTACGAAATCATTGATCCGCATTCGGTGGGCGTGCCGGAAGGCCGCCTGGTGTTGGGCAAACACTCCGGGCGCCACGCCCTGGGCCAGCGTGCGGAAACGTTGGGCTATACGCTATCCAAAGAAGAACTCGACGAGCTGTACAAGCGGTTCACCACTCTCGCCGACACCAAGAAGGGTGTCCGGAACGATGAAATCGGCAGCTTGATCGAGAGCGTCAAGAACGCGTTGGCGGAAAGCGCTACCGTTCGCTAATTAGGAATTATGAAGCTGAAAATTTGTCTGTGCCCCGGTGACGGTATCGGGATTGAAGTAACCCGGGAAGCCGTTCGCGTGCTGGAACACGTGGTCCGGAAATTTGGGCATGATCTGGAAACCAGCGAAGCGCTTCTGGGCGGTATCGCGATTCATGAGACGGGCACCCCGTTCCCGGAAGAAACTCGCGCCAAGGCCACGGCCGCTGACGCCACGCTGATGGGCGCGGTGGGCTTGCCAGAGTTCGACAACTGGCCGCCGGAAAAGCGGCCGGAACGCGGTTTGCTGGGCATTCGCAACGCGCTGGGCGTCTATGCCAACCTGCGCCCCGTCCGCAGCTATAAAGCCCTGCTGGATAAGTCGCCCTTGAAGAACGACCGCATCGACGGCACCGACATGGTGATCGTGCGTGAACTGCTGGGCGGCCTCTACTACGGCACCCCGCGCGGCATCACCGGCAGCGGTCCGGAGCAACGCGGCACCAACACGATGACCTACACGCGCGCGGAAATTGAGCGTGTCACCCGGATGTCGTTTGAACTGGCCCGCGGCCGCCGCAAGAAGGTGACCAGCGTCGATAAATCGAACGTGCTGGAAGTCTCGCAGCTGTGGCGCATGGTGGTCACCGATGTCGCCACCGAGTATCCGGACATTGAACTCGACCACCTGTTGGTGGACAACTGCGCCATGCAGCTGGTGCTGAACCCCAAGCGGTTCGACGTCGTGCTGATGGAGAACACCTTCGGCGACATCTTGTCGGATGAGGGCGCGGTGCTGGCCGGTTCAATCGGCATGCTGCCGTCGGCCTCGATTGGCGACAAGTTGCCTTCGGGCGCGTGGGTGGGACTCTATGAGCCGGTCCACGGTTCGGCGCCGGACATTGCCGGCCAGAACAAGGCCAATCCATTGGGTGCCATCGGCAGCGTCGCCGCGATGTTGGAATACAGCTTCGGCTTGAAAGACGAAGCCGCGGCGGTCAACCGCGCCATGGAAGATGTGCTGAACGCGGGCCGCGTGACAGCGGATTTGGGCGGCAAGGCCTCCACGTCCGACGTCGGCACGGCCGTGCTGGAAGCCATCTAGTCGCTTGCCGGATGTTTTGTTTGGCCCCATGCGTTAGCTTGGGGCTTGTGCGGCGACGCGAGTCAACTCCAAGCTGACGCCTGGGGCCGGTCGAGCCGCCGCGCGGTTGTATTGCAAGGTCCAGAAAGAAATCGATGCCCAAAACCATCATTGAGAAGCTGTGGGACGCCCACGTCGTCAGCGAGAAGGAAGGCGCTCCGGCGCTGATCTACATTGATCTGCACTTGGTTCATGAAGTCACTTCCCCGCAGGCATTCGCTGGTCTGCGCGCGCGTGGCCTGAAGGTCCGCCGCCCGGATCTGACGTTTGCCACCACCGACCACTCGACGCCGACGACCCCCAAGAATCTGCCGATCATCGACCCCATCGCCGCCGCCCAGGTGAAGCAGATGGAGACCAATGCGACCGAGTTCGGCATTCCGCTGTACGGCTTCCATTCGGACAAGCAAGGCATCGTGCACGTTATCGGACCGGAAAACGGCCTCACCCAACCGGGTATGACCGTCGTCTGCGGCGACAGCCACACCGCCACGCACGGCGCATTTGGCGCACTGGCGTTCGGCATTGGCACTTCGGAAGTGGAGATGGTGCTGGCCACCCAGTGCCTGCCGCAGCGCAAGTCAAAGACCTTTGAAGTCCGCGTGGATGGCACGCTGCGCCCCGGTGTCGCGGCCAAGGACATCATCCTGGCGCTGTGCGCCAAAGTTGGTATCGGCGGCGGCACGGGCAGTGTGTTTGAGTATCGCGGTTCGGCCATCAGCGCGCTGTCGATGGAAGAGCGCATGACGGTCTGCAACATGTCGATCGAAGCCGGTGCGCGCGCCGGCCTGGTGGCACCGGACGATGCCACGTTTGAGTATCTGGCGGGCCGCAAGTACTCGCCGCAGGGTGCGGACTGGGATGCCGCGGTGGCGCGTTGGAAGTCGCTGCCCACCGATGATGGGGCCACCTACGATCAGTCAGTCACCATCGATGCGTCGACGCTGGAGCCGATGATCACCTTCGGCACCAATCCGGGCATGGGCATGCCGATCTCGGGCGCCGTTCCGGACCCCGCCAACGTGGCTGATCCGATCGAACGGGAATCGCTTCGCAAGGCATTGGAGTATATGGCCCTCACCTCCGGCAAGCCGCTGGCCGGGCAGCCGATCGATGTCGTGTTTGTGGGCAGCTGCACCAACTCCCGCATCTCCGATCTGCGGGCCGCCGCCAGCGTATTGAAGGGCCGCAAGGTGAATTCCCGGGTCCGCATGATGGTGGTTCCGGGGTCGCAGCCGATCAAGCGTCAGGCGGAAGCCGAAGGACTGGACCGCATCTTCCGCGACGCCGGGGCCGAATGGCGCGAAGCCGGCTGCTCGATGTGTATCGCCATGAACGGCGACCAATTGACGCCGGGGCAATACAGCGTGTCCACGTCCAACCGGAACTTTGAAGGCCGCCAAGGCAAGGGCGGACGAACGTTCCTGGCCAGCCCGCAGACGGCCGCCGCCAGCGCCATTATGGGTCAAGTGACTGATGTGAGGACGCTGCTGGGCTAAGGCCCTCTTGCGAGCAAAGGACACCACCATGATCAAGTTCACTCCCTTTGAAAGCCACGTTGTACCGATGCCGATGGACAACATCGACACGGACCAGATCATCCCGGCGCGCTTCCTGAAGACCATCTCCAAAGACGGCCTGGGCGATCAACTCTTCTGCGACTGGCGCTACGATGCGGGCGGCCGGCCGAAGCCCGAGTTCATCTTGAATCAGGACTGGGCCAAGCAATGCCAGGTGCTGGTGGCGGGCGATAACTTCGGCTGCGGCAGCTCCCGTGAGCACGCTCCGTGGGCGCTCACCCAGTACGGCTTCCGCGCCGTGGTCTCAACATCGTTTGCCGACATCTTCAAGAGCAACGCCCTGAAGAACTCGCTGGTCCCGGTGGTGGTGGATTCGGCCACGCACCAGAAGTTGATGGCGCTGCCGCGAGACGCGAAAGTTGCGCTCGACTTGGCGGCCCAGACGCTGACGCTACCCGACGGCACCACGGTTGAGTTCCCCGTGGATGCATTCTCCAAGTACCTGCTGCTCGAAGGCGTTGATGAGCTGGGCTACATCCTCCAGCAGGATGAGGCTATCAAGGCTTACGAAGCCACCCGCGCCAGCACGCTCAACACGCTGGCCGCGTAGCCGCTCCACAGTGCGGCCGGTTAGGCGACAATAAGTCGAGGAGTATTGCCCATGGCCACCGCGCGCCTCCCTCTGTCGCCGCTACTACCCGGCCAAGCGCTGACCGGTGAGGAATTCCTCGCCCGCTGGTACGCGATGCCGGATCTGAAGTGCGCCGAACTGCTGGACGGAATTGTCTACATGCCCTCACCGGTAAGCCGTTTCCATGGACGCGCCGATGGGCGCATGATGCGCTGGTTGGCTCGCTACGCGGATGCCACGCCCGGCACGGACATTGTTCCGAACACGACATGGCTCATGGAGAACCGTAGCATCCCGCAGCCCGACATGGCGCTCTACATCGTTCCGGAAGCCGGCGGACAATGCCGCTATTCAGGAAGCTTGCTGGCGGGCGCACCGGAGCTGATTGTTGAGATCAGCTATTCGTCCGCCGACAATGACTTCAACATCAAGCGG
>JBIKMK010000398.1:0-4642 GCA_044359315.1 Bryobacteraceae bacterium
CCACTTGTCGGTATTTGACCATAGCGAGGCGGCATTCATGGAGTCGCTGAAGGACGGGGTGTTGGCCGAACAGCTACAATAAGGCTCATGGCGCGCAAAGTTGCTCGGGTGTTTGCCTACTCCGTCTTCTACGAGCAGGCTGCTGAGGGGGGCTATGTGGCTTCCGCCCCGGCACTGCCTGGCTGTCACACGCAGGGCGAGACCTTGGAAGAAGCAGAACATCAAGGAAGCGATTGCGCTCTACCTGGAGAGCTTGGCTGAACATGGGGAGCCAATTCCGGAAGAGGGGCCATCATTCCAGGGTAGGGTCAGCGTTCCGGTTCCGGCCTGATTCGGTTTCGGCTTGAGTCATGGCCAAACTCCCTTCTCTGACAGCTCGCCAAGTGATCCGGGCACTGAAGCGTGCCGGGTTCATCGAGGATCGGCAAAAGGGTAGCCACCTCATCTTGATTCATCCGGAGCAGAACGCCCGGACGTTGTGCCCGTGCATGCTGGCCGGTCGATTAAGGATCCTCTGCTGCGCGCCATCGTTCGGGACGCCAACCTCTCGGTAGCCGAGTTCATCGAGCTGCTCTAATGCAAGAGGCCCGCGGCTGCGGGAAACTTCTGATTTTGCGTCGGTGGGGCAAGAAACAGGGTTTGATGATCACCCACCAGAAAGTGGCCCAACAATGCCCGCACCACATCTCGATTTCGGTTATCCCTGGTGGCTCAACTACGGCCATCTGGCCGCGTTTGCGGTGTTGGCGGCGGGTCTGCTTTGTGCCATCCGCTTCCGGTGGGCGAAGTGGCTGGTGGTGGTCCTGGGCGTCGGCTCGGCTTGGGCGGCGGTGGTGTTTGTGATGATCCGGTTTGGGGTGGACATCAACAGGGTGGCCAGTCTGCCGACAGAGAACTTCATGCAGGCGGGCACCGGGCGGGTGCTGGATATTGGAGCGGGGACGGGGCGGTCGGCAATCATGGTGCTGATGGCCCGGCCGCAGGCGACGCTGGTGGCGTCGGATCTGTTTGGGTCTTCGTTCGAAGAGCATTTTGGACCGGGCGAGAGTCCTCAGGAACGGCTCCGCCGCAACCTGGAAGCAGCGGGCGTTAGTAGCCGGGCCACGATTGAGACCGCCGACATGCGCCGGTTGCCGTTTGACGACGCCACTTTCGACGCCATCGTCAGCGCCTATGCCGTCGACCACCTGAATCGCGAGGGCAGCAAGACGGCACTGAAGGAAGCGGCGCGTGTCTTGAAGCCGGGTGGCGATTTTCTGCTGATGGTGGTGGAGAATGATTTCTGGGGCAAACTGGCCTTTGGTCCGGCGTTGACGCACGGCGGCACGCGCGGCCGGCCCTGGTGGGCCGGGGCGGCCAAGGACGCGGGGTTTACGATCCGGGAAGAAGGCAGCCTGCCGGTGACGACGTATCTGCTGCTGCGGCGCTAGCGGAGCAAGCCCCTTTAGCTACTGGCCTCTCAAAACTCCGCAGACCGCATGCTTGCGCATGGCGGCTCAGAAATGGCGCTCCGCGCTAGCAGCTGATACCGAGCCGCGACCGCAAGGGAGCAGTGGGAGATGCCACTTTAGCGTTGGCCGGTAGCTAGCCGCCGCTACCAGGTCTTCTTGGTGACCCGCACGATCGGGTAGGCGTTGTGGTCGAACTCGTAGTAGGGTGAACGCTCAAACCACCAGGCGACGCGGGCGCGGGAGTTGCGGGCGAAGGCCGGGTCGGCCGCGACTTTGGCGTCAAACTCCTTTTTCAGTTCCGGGTGGAGCTTGGCCATCTCTTGCGCGATGGGCTCCATGATGTAGTCGCCGAAGTATTCCTTCTGCTCAAAGATGGCGAGCATCAGCCCCCAGCGGACCAGCGAATCCGGGGCATCGGGTTCCAGAATGTTGAGGGCGACGCGGGCGGCGCGCTGGTTCATCGGCACGTAGACGGACCCGGCGGCGAACTTGCGGCGTTCGGTCAGCTTCTGCGTCTTGAAGCTGGGGGCGACGCGACCTTCAAAGGGTTGCGGGGAGAGTTTGACGTCGTAGAAGTGGTACGTCTCGAACTCGGCTTCGACGTCTTTGGTCAGCCTTTCGGTCTTGAGGCCATGTGCCGCGACGCGGTCGATGACGTCCTGCCATTCGGCCGGGATCAGGTAGCCCAAGGGGATGGAGGCGCTGGCGGTGGCGGTGACTTTGCCGAACACCTTGGTGGGCACGTCATTCACTTCTTTGGTGTAGACGGTCACCGGGCCACCGGCGAGGTCGCTCTGCTTCGCCGTCGCCTTCAGGCCACGGAAAGTGTAGGGGCTGGACTGCGCGAAATCCAGCTTGCCGTCGAGATAGAGCGCCGTCGTCGAACCGGCCATCGCGGCGACGGCTTTGTCAGCTTCGCGCACGGCGGTCATCAAGGCTTGCGGGTCCCGCACGACGGCTTCGATGGAGCGACGCATGACGTCGTAGTGCGCCCAGGTGCGCGTCTTGAAGCTCTTCAGGGAGTGGGTTTCGACCAGCAGCGCCGGACGGTTCTGCACGGCGGCGTAGCCATGCGAGAAGCGCGGCGTGTAGGTGGAGCGGGCAAAGCCGGAGACTCCATCCGGGCCACGGCCACCGGCGCGGGGCGTGTTGCCGCCCAGGCCCATCGCCATGCCGTACCAGCCCATGATGTGGCCGTCGGTGGCCATGGAATCGTTCAGGTACGGCAGGTAGCGGTCGGTCACCCACTGCCCGGCGGTGGGCCAGATCTCCTGGTTTTGGACGGCATCGATGGTGATGTCGTACTGGAAGTCCGCGCCATCGGTGACGTGGTTGTCTAGGAAGAAGTCCGGCAGCCAGGCGTTCCACAGCTTCAGCCAGGCGCGCATTTCGGGGGCGTCGGCCTTGATGAAGTCACGGTTCAGGTTGAGGCGCTGCGCGGTGGCGCGGAAGCCCATCTCCTTGGGTCCGTCCTGGTTGATGCGCTGGAAGGCGCTGAACCGCTCATGCCCGTCGACATTGAAGACGGGGATGTTGACGATGATCACTTTGTCCAGCCAGGCGGCGTACTTCTTCGAGACCACGATGTCCCGAATCAGCATCTCAGACGCTTCTTTGCCGTCCACTTCGCCGGGATGGATGCAGCTTTGGAGCATCACAATGGCCTTTCCCGACTTCTTGGCCGCTTCCGGAGTGAACGCCTTGTCCTTGGAGACGATCACGGCGATCATGTCGCGCCCTTGCGGCGTTTTGCCGAAGGTGACCACCTTCACGTAAGGCGAGGCCTTTTCGAGCTTGCGCGCGAGGTCCACCGAATCGCTGTAGTGCGCCGTCTCGGCATAGTTGGTCTTCTCAGCCAGCGTCAGCAGCTCCTTGGGTGAGGCCGCCGTCGATTCCGCCAGTGACTTGGCGGCAGCGGCCATGGGCGGCTCAAAGGCGGTCTTCGGAGGGAAGTTGGGCATCTCGACAGTTTTGGGCCGAGGCTCCAGGCGAGGGGCGGGGATGGGCTGGGCGAGCAATAGCGAACTACAGAACCCAAGGGCAAACCAGTGGCGCATTCTTTGATGGTAACGGCTGATTGCAGCTTGTTGCCAAAAGGTTGGGCGGCAGAGGGAGGATCGGGCGGCGTGTGTCTGGGCGGTGAGACCTAAATTACGAACACTTGCAAACCCGGTACGCGTTCGAAATCACGCGGATTGCGAGTGCCGACGGCATAACCTAGCTCCAGCGCACAGGCCGCGATCATCAGATCGCCCAGCGGTAGATTGACCCCGCGGGCCGCTTGTTCGCCCCCGACACGGGCCACAATCTCCGCAGTGGCTTCCGTGAATGCGTGCACCGGTATAGCCGATCGCAAATCGTCCAGAAAGTTCCGCCGACGCCGTCTGACCTCTTCGTTGGGAGCTCGATAGATGCCATGCCCAATCTCCGCCACAGTGACAACAGAGAGCACGATCGGCAATTCACTGACGGCGCGTTGAACACTCTCAATCGCCAGGGCAGCAGTCAAACCGCGTCGTTCTGCCGCTATCAAGACACTGGAATCGAGCACTAATCCCAGGATGGGGGATTCCATGGCTGCCGATGAGCCTCAATGCCTTCCTGAATGTCGCGCGCAAAGTCATCATCCATGACCGCGTTTGAACCTGTCGCCGCCAAGTCAGCAACGACCTCGGATATCAGGCGTCCCGCCGGTTTTGAGGACTTCAATACAGCGACGGCCTGGTGGTCCTGCTCAATCACGATCTCGACGCCACTCTGTACCCTGGCGAGAACAGCATGGAGGTCGCGAGCTAACTCGGCTTCGGTCATATGGACGGTTGCCATCGTTATCATTATTGCGCGAACGCAGCACAGGCAATCCCGAGAGCAGAAGCAGTCCCCTCCATGGTTGTCCTCAATTCAGCCTAATCTAGAAGCTATGGAGATTCAGTTCACTACCCAGATCTTCAAAGAAGGCCGGATGTTTGTGGCCTATACACGGGAATTGGACCTGTCGTCCTGTGGAACCACTGAGCGGAAGGCACTCCAGAGCCTCAAAGAATCCGTGCGCCTCTTCTTGGACGAGGCGGAGAAGATGGGCACTCTGGGCCAGATTCTCGAAGAGGCAGGTTACCTGAAGCGGCAGAGCCGGATGCAGGGGCCACGGCTAATCTCAACAGGTCAAGTCTCGCTCGCCCTGCCGCTTGAGC
>JBIKMK010000400.1:0-4628 GCA_044359315.1 Bryobacteraceae bacterium
ATGTCTCACTGTTGGCCCGGTCGGCTAGAGTGGACGCCAGCGGGTACCCGGATTTCCCGGTTTTGGCTGTCGAAGTCGTCTCCTCGGAAACCGCCGCCCAGCTGGAGCGCAAGGTGGGGCTTTATCTCAACGGCGGCTCAGTGGCCGTGTTGGTGGTCTATCCCGCCACCCGCTCCATCCGGCTCTACCGCCAGGATGGGAGCGCTCAGCGCTTTGATGCGGGGCATGCGCTGATGCTGCCGGAGTTGTTCCCCACGTGGAGTTGCCCGGTGGAGGCGATTTTCGAAGGGCTGTAGGGCGGCCTTCAGGCCAGCGGTTCCCAAATTGTCCGAAGGTCCAGTTGAAATCCGTCCACTGGTCCCTCGCCGGAGATAGCATCGACGCCCTCGACCAAGGTGGCGTCCCCATCCGGGCGGTAGACTTCCACCGTGCGGGCTTCGGGGTCGATCAACCAACCGAGCAGGGCTCCGTTGTCGATGTACTCGCGCATCTTGGCCCGCAGGACGGGCAGACGGTCGGACGGCGAGCGGAGTTCGACGACGAACGCGGGGCAGAGGTGCCAGTAACCTTCGCGGCTGCTCTCGGACAACTGGCGGATCGCATCCTTAGTCGTCCATGACGCGTCAGGCGAACGTCGCGCCCCGTTTGGCAGCAGGTAACCGGTGGAGGAATCGCTGGCCACTCCCCGGACGTCCTGGCGCGCCCAGATCCCCAGTTGCATACACAGGACCAGGTTCCGTGCGCCGGTCTTCGAAAAGTTGGGGGCCATGACGATGATCTCGCCGGTAGCAGTGGTTTCAAATGACAGGTCCGGGTGGTCCGCGCAAAAGTCAGCGAACTGCTGGTCAGTCATCGGAGGCGCGGTGAGCGTTGCGGGCAGGAATGCTTCGTCGATCAGGAACGCCATGCTCGTATGGTAGCGGAAAGTGGCCGAGAACCGAGCCACCCAAAAGCAAATCGCCGACTGACCAGCAGCCGGCGATTGCCATTTTAGAAGTGAGTGGAGAAGGGAGGGAAGCCTATTCCCCGCCCTTTTCCGCCTTCATCTTTTCGCGCTGTTCCTTCAAGATCGCCTTGCGGCTCAGCTTGATTTTGTTGCCTTCGAGAGCCAGCACCTTCACCATGATCTGGTCGCCTTCGTTCAGCTCGTCACGGACTTGCTTCACGCGGGATTCCGAGATCTCGGAGATATGCAGCAGGCCATCGGTGCCCGGGAAGATTTCGACGAACGCGCCGAATTCGGCGATGCGTACCACCTTGCCCAGATACGTCTTGCCCACTTCGGCCACGGCACAGATGTCGGTGATCATTTGGATCGCCTTCTGCGCCGAGATGCCGTCGGAGGCGTAGACCTTCACGCTGCCGTCATCGTCGACGTCAATCTTGACGCCGGTCGTGTCGGTGATGCTGCGGATCATCTTGCCGCCGGGGCCGATCAGTTCGCGGATCTTGTCCACCGGGATCGACATCGAGTAGATGCGCGGCGCGTACTTGGACAGTTCGCCACGCGGGCTGGACAGCACTTCTTCCATCTTGCCCAGGATGAACAAACGGCCGGCATGCGCCTGCTTCAGCGCTTCCCGCATGATGTCGATGGTGACGTTGGTCACCTTGATGTCCATCTGCAGGCCGGTGATGCCCTTGCGGGTACCGGAGACCTTAAAGTCCATGTCGCCGTAGTGATCTTCGGCACCGGCGATGTCCGTGAGTACACCGTAATCCTTGCCTTCAATCACCAAGCCCATGGCGACGCCCGCCACCGGAGCCTTCACCGGCACACCGGCGTCCATCAACGCGATGGAGCCACCGCAAACCGAGGCCATCGAGCTGGAACCATTCGATTCCAGAATGTCGGACACGATGCGGATGGTGTAGGGGAAGTCGGCTTCCGAGGGCAGCATGGCGGCGAGTGAACGCTCCGCCAACGCACCGTGGCCGATTTCGCGGCGGCCCGGCGAACCGCTGCGGCCACACTCACCCACCGAGAACGGCGGGAAGTTGTAGTGCAGCATGAAGCGCTTGGAGGTGACTTCTTTGTCGAGCAGCTCAATGCGCTGTTCGTCGTCCTTGGTGCCGAGCGTAACGGTAACCAGGGCCTGCGTCTCACCACGCGTGAACAGGCTGGAGCCGTGCGTGCGGGGCAGAACCGAGGATTCGATGGTGATCTGGCGGATCTCGTCGAACTTGCGGCCATCGGGGCGGCGGCGGCTCTTCAGGATCTCGTCACGGAAGATGCGTTCCTTCAGGCGGTCAAACAGGTCGCCCGCTTCAGCCTTCTGCGCACCGTCAGCACCACCGAACTTCTCTTCAGCGGCGGCGTGCAGGGCGTCGATCTTGGCGTAGCTGTCGATCTTGGAGTACTTCTTGGTGTCCATCGCATCGGTGAGTTCGACGCGGAAGGCCTTGTCGATCTCAGCCAGCAATGCTTCATTGATGGAGGGCGGCGCGTAGGAGCGCTTGGTCTTCCCGGCCAGCTTCTGCAGCTCTTCGATACCGGCGATCAGCTTGCGAGCACATTCGTGGCCAAATTCGATGGCGCCGAGGACTTCCTCTTCGGTCGCTTCATGGGCACCGGCTTCCACCATGACGATGCCGTCTTTGGTGCCGGATACGATGATGTTCAACTTGCCGGCCTTGATTTCGGCCCAGGTGGGGTTGGCGATGTACTTGCCGTCCACCATGCCCACACGGACACTGGACAGAACGTAGTGGAAGGGAATGTCAGAGATCGCCAGAGCCGCCGCGGCGCCGGTCATGGCCAGTGTGTCGGGGTCGGTTTCAGCGTCTGCGGAGACCACCATCGCGATGATCTGCGTCTCGCACATGTAGCCTTCCGGGAACAGCGGACGGATCGGGCGGTCGATCATCCGGCAGGTGAGGATTTCCTTTTCCTGCGGACGGCCTTCGCGCTTGATGAAGCCGCCCGGATAGCGCCCGGCGGCGTAAGTGTACTCACGGTAATCCACCGTGAGCGGGAAAAAGGACTGGCCGGGCTTGGGCTTGGGATTTCCGCAAGCCGACACCAAAACTACGGAATCGCCGCAGCGAACCACCACCGCACCGTTGGCCTGCTTGGCCATTTTGCCGGTTTCGATGGAGATCTTCTTACCATGAAGATCGATTTCAACAGTATGCATGTATCTCTCCTTACCGCGAAGCTGATCATCAGCCCGCAGGTGCGCGATTGAGCGAAGACCGCCGAATTCAGGCTACCGAGCCTGGTACGGAGGCGAAGCCCGACCAAGGAGAAACCAGGGAACGTGGGGTGGCGGTGGAACCGCCGCGGATCGCGCCTAGCGGCGGAGATCCAGGCTTACAATCAAAGCCTTATAGCGTTCCGGACTGCTGCCCTTCAAGTACTTCAACAGACGGCGGCGCTGGGCCACCAACAAAAGCAGTCCGCGACGGGAACTATGATCCTTCTTATGGGTCCTGAAGTGCTCCGTGAGTTGCTTGATCCGCACACTCAAGAGCGCCACCTGCACCTCTGGCGAGCCCGTGTCATTCTTCACACGTGCATGCTGCTTTACGATTTGCTTCTTAACGTCAGTCGCCAGTGCCATTCGAGAATGGATACTCCTCGTCTTTCCTCAATCTAACTTTTTCGTCTCTGACAGGTTAGCACAATTGCAACGGAGTGCGCTACTGGGGCGAAGTGGGCATATGATGGGATTATGTCGAACGTGTGGGCTCTTTGTGCGCTGGCCGCATTGAGTGTGCCTGCGCGAGCCTACGGACAGGCGATCGAATTCGAATCGAATGGCCTGAAGTTCCAGACATTGACGCGCGCGGGGGTGACGGTGATGTTTACGCACCTGCCGGGCGCCGTCCGGGAATATTCCGTGCTGCAGGTCGTGATCTCCAATGGCTCCTCATTGAGCTGGACGGTGAAGCCGGAAGACTTCCTGTACCGCCGCAAGGATGGTGCGCCGATTGAGCCGAGCATGCCAGGGCGCGTCGTGGAAGGCCTGTTGGACCGCGCGGGACGCAACGACGCCATTCGCCTGGTGACCAACTATGAGGCCGGGATCTACGGCATGAATCGGCTGAAAGCCGCCACCGGGTACGAGCAGCGCCGCCAGCAGGCGCTGACTGAGCTGACTTCGCCGCGCCTGAAAGCTGCCGCGGCCGCCTCCGCCGTGATCTTTGTCCGCACCAAACTGGCCCCTGGCAAGTCCACCGATGGCGCGATCTTTTACTCAAACGATGGCAAGCCGCTGGGGCCTGGGGTCCTCACGGTACGCGTGGCGGGCGAGACGTTTGAATTCGACTCGCCCGGCAACGTGAGCGAACCCCATTCCGGCAACAATACGCCGGGTTTGCACTAGTCCCTGACCGCTTAAGCCGCCGGACGCGGAGCGCGCAGGTGCGTGTTCAAGAACTCAAGCGACTTGGCCCACGCATCGCACGCCGCCGCCGGATTGTAGATGGGGCTGGTGTCGTTGTGGAAGCCGTGGCCCGTACCCCGGTAAAGATTGAGTCCGAAGTTGATGCGGGCGCTGACCATTGCAGTCACCAGTTCCGGGATGCGGGCGGCCTGGTTGCGGTCAGTCTCGGAGAATATGTTCAGCAAGGGGAACGCGAGATTCTCCGCCGGCGGCAGGGGGTTGGGCGGGCTGCCATAGAAG
>JBIKMK010000399.1:0-4628 GCA_044359315.1 Bryobacteraceae bacterium
CCAGGGTTGCACCTGAGCTTGGTCGAAATCCCCGGTGGGAGGTTCGAGATGGGATCGGGCACCGGGAACGCCGGCCCGATACATACCGTCACTGTCCAACGTTTTCTCCTGGCAAGAGAAGAGACAACGTATGGCTTGTGGAATTGGGTGGCCGCCCGCGAGATTGTGGAGATGCCGTTGAGGCCGAGGGTTGCGTTGGACGAAACGCTGCCAGTTGGTCTAGTCTCCTGGTTCGAGGCCAAAGAGTTCTGCAAACGCTTGTCAGCCGCAACGGGTCGCATACACCGACTTCCGTCAGAGGCCGAATGGGAGTTTGCCGCTCGAATCGGCGAAAGGGTGGCGGGGGCGCTTCAAGGAAACTGTGACGGACTGGGCCGGGTGAGACGCGTTGGCTCTGCCGCGTTGCCGGACTCCCTTGGGCTATTCGACATCTTCGGCAACATGGCAGAGTGGTGTGAAGATGATTTCCATGAAACCTATTCTGGAGCGCCTGCCACAGGAGCGCCGTGGCGAGGTGAACCGGTCGGTGGTAGGTACGAGGGCAAGGTCGTTCGGGGCGGCAGCCACTCGCACCGGCCTGAGTACTGCACGGCGTCGGCGCGAGACCACATGGCACCAGAAGTGCAATCGAGCACCATTGGATTTCGTGTAGCGCTTGACCCCCAATAGGACGTGGTGCTCCGCTGCGGGCATTTAACATACCGCCCACAATGGCAGAGTCGACAGTTGGCTTTGGCGCGATGGCTTCGGCTTCAATCTAGATTGAGGATCTGAGAGGGATCGAAGACGACGATCAAAGAGGCTTCAGCCTCGCCGCGTGCTGCAAATCCTCTTCTAACATTTCCAGATCTTAGTGGAGGGGGATCTTGCGTTGCGCCAACTGCTGCTGGAGGTCTATCTGCGCGGTCACCGCCGCCCAACCGTGGAATCGATAGGCCTACGGTGTTTCAATGTCCGTCGGTGAGGCCATAGTTGTGGCCGAGGAGACGGCGTACGTTACTGCGAAGGCTGCGGACGTGCTTTTCTGTGATTCTGCTTTGAAAGTCGCGGGTGCCATATTCAAGGGCCTCGCAACTAGTCGGGTCCGTGCGATGCTTCCGTTCACATGCAGATACAATACTTTGGAGCTGCCTTTTATGCTACTGCAACGATTCGGAAACTGGTATCGCGGATTGAGCAAGGGCCAACGTGCGGTTGTTCTCGTCGGCATTGTTGCGATAATGGAAAAACCTTCGTCGATTACTGTCTGCCCAGCGGCGAGAAGCTCATCACTTATGAGAGCGCTGATGAAATGTAGCTTGATTTGCCTGATGCTAGGTATTGGCTCCGCGCTTTCTGACGCCGCTTGCACCGACATTCAGGTGATCGAGGGTGCGGTGATTGCGAGGATTGTTATGTCCTGTCAGGAGGGGATGTCCAAATCACAGATCCTTGATGCATCCACTCAACGACTTAAGGCTCACCCTAGCAAGGCAAGCATCGTCGAAGTGTTCGCATCTACTAGCCGAGACGAACTTGAGCGGAGCGTTCTTGCCCGAGTTCAGCATCCGTCGGGAGAAAGTTCATACGATCTCGTTCTCGACAAGCTGAAGAGCATTAGCAGGCTACCACTTCACATGTCGCAGTTGATGGTGCGAGTAGTGAAGCATGGCGATAGTAGCAAGGCAACCGTTCGGCTGGGCCAGACTCAGAGTGGGCTGTTCCCTGGAATTGAGTCCCTTCAGCTCTCGGGAGTACGTGACCCGCAAGCCGTGCAGGGCGCCAGAGACTTGAAGTGGCTGTGGATCGAAGAGTATTCTTTCGGCCCGAAGTTCAGTAAGGGCCTCCCGTTCGTGGAAGCATTCTTTCGAACCTCTGAACCACCCACCTGTGCGGTATGCTCCTTGGCATATGAAAGTCTACGCGCCAACCCTTTGCCCGCAATGAGGCGTTTGGACGTTCGTGTCCGCAATGATACGTTCTTTGATGGCAAGCACTTTCCCCTGTTGTATCGGTTTGAAAGCGATATGCTGCTGCCTGCTCATTTGCGAGAGCAAACTGGGCTAGGGAGGGTAAGGCTACCTTCGGTTGAGTGGTACTATCGGGGGTCAAGGGAGGTCGTGTGCTGGTCCGGCGAACCGCCGTCTAGGCGGCCAATGGGCTGTAAGGCCTATTGATGCCTCCGGGACGGTGGAACGTCGATAGGCCCAACAGCCCCGCCGCGTGCGGCAGGTCTGGGAGAACGCGAAAAGGCATCTGCCCGAACTAGAGAAGCTGCTGCTCCGGATTCGAGCAGAGCTATCCACTTAGAGCAGCTGCGCTGCCGCTGGATCGAGGAACCAGTGGGCTTGCTGTGCCACTAGTTGGATGGGACGGAGCTTTAGGTCGACGGGCTCGGCGAAGACAGCCCGCAGTGCTTCGGCTTTGTCGGCACCGGCCGCCAGCACCACCAACTCCCCTGCCCCCAGGATCATGCGCGGCAGTAGAGTCACGCGGTGCGAATCGAGCTTTTCGACGTAGACCGCGGCGGTCTTGCCGTGCTGGTCCAGGACGGCGTCGGAGCCGGGAAACAGGCTGGCGGTGTGGGCATCAGCACCCATGCCGAGGTGGACGACGTCGAAGCGTTCGGGTAGCTCCGCTTCATAGAACCAGGCGGCGGTCTCGGGCTCCAGTTCGCCTTGGATGCGGTGGATGCTGGCGGGTTGCACGTGGTCCAGCAGTGCTTCGCGGGTCATGCGGTAGTTGGAGTCGGCATGGTCCGGCGCGACGCAGCGCTCATCCACCCAGTAGAGGTCCACGCGCGACCAGTCAAATGGCTGCTTTGCCATCCACTCGAACATCTTGCGCGGCGAAGAACCGCCGGAGACGGCGAGGGAGGCATGTCCTTTGGCCGTCAGCGCCCGGAGAATGTATTCTCCACAGGCAACGGCGGGGTTGTCAGAAATGTGCGGCGTCATTGCGCGGCGAGCACTTTCTGGAACACGGGATCGGGCGCCAGAATGGCCAGTTCCTCGCGCAGCAACTCGGCTTCCTTCAACTGCGGAAACAATGTGCAGCTTTGAAGAGAAGCGGCCTGGATCTGGACCACCTGGTGTTCCGTCCGCCGCAGGGAAAACTCCACGGAAGGGCCACTGAGGACGATGCTCTGAATCTGCCAATACTTGGTGGATCCAGCTTGATGGAAGCGCGTATCCAGGCGGCGCCCCAGGCAGTTGGCGATCCAGGCGGCCATGTAGCGCACGGCTGGCCCGGGTTCCGGGGATGAGTGTTCGATCACCAGGCGGTCCACTTGCGCCAGTTGGGCGCGACGTTCCGGGGCATCGAATAAGCGCGCGGTCAGGTCCCGCCAGCGGGTGATGCGCGTCCAGGCCAGGTCCGCCACGACGATGCCGGCGCGGTTGAGGCGCGCCACTTCGTCCATCAGCCACTTCCAATCCTCGTAGCCGCGCGGCTCCACCACCACTTTATGGGCCAGGGCCATGACGGCCGCCATGGCCGGCAGCTTGAGCGCGTCGGCATGACGGACCCAGAGGACCACCGGCAAATCCGGTGCCAGCAGACCGCGCAGCACGCTGGGCACGTCGGCGAAGCTGGCACTGGAGGCGGCCATCTCCACCTGCTCACAACAGATCTGTTGGCGCCGCCCGAAAGGCATCCAGCACTGGGCAAAAGCCCGGGCCGACAAGGGGCGCCCGTCGTCTGAAATCCGAATCACGATGGCCCGGCTGGGATTGTCGTGCATGATGTCGGCCAGCGTTTCACCAATGTCGGCGGCTTCGTCCACCACGGCGATCAGGGTGATGGCACAGGCTCGCAAGACGCCGCCCGCCTCTTCCTGCTGCTTGCCGAGCGAAACCCAGACTTCATCCAACTCTTGCAGCAGCTTCTCGGCCTGAACCGCCGGCATTACGGCACCCTCCAGGTATGGCCGCGACGCTGCAACATCTCTTCTGACGCCTGTGGACCCCAGCTGCCCGCGTCGTAGTTGGGGAACTGGTGCTTGGTCTCGGACCAGACGTCCAGCACCGGCTGCACGGCCTTCCAACTGGCGTCCACCATGTCCTGCCGGGTGTAGAGCGTCGAATCACCGGCCATGGCATCGAGCAGCAGCGTCTCGTACGCTGACGGCGACCGTTCGCCAAAGCTGGACCCATAGTTGAAGTCCATCGACACGGGCCGCAAGCGCATGCCCGCGCCCGGTTGCTTGGACCGGAAGCGGAGCGAAATGCCTTCTTCCGGCTGAATGCGGAGGATCAGCAAGTTGGGGCCCCGGCCGCTGCGGGACATCACCGGCGCATCGACAAACACGGAGTGCGGCGCGTCGTTGAACTGGATGGCGATGTCGGTGACGCGCTTCGGCATGCGTTTGCCTGTGCGGATGTAGAACGGCACACCCGCCCAGCGCCAGTTCTCGACAAAGAAGGTCATGGCGGCGTAGGTATTGGTTTGGGACTCGGGGTCAACCCCCTTTTCCTGACGGAACCCGAGCGCATCCTCGCCGCCGACGCGGGCGGCACCGTACTGTCCGGCCACGGCATGGGTGGCCACCTCTTCCGGCTTTAGCGTCCGAATGGACCGCAACAATTTCGCGCGCTCATCGCGGACGGCATCGGGTTCAAACACGGCCGGCGGTTCCATGGCGATGGTGG
>JBIKMK010000401.1:0-4627 GCA_044359315.1 Bryobacteraceae bacterium
TCCGTGTCCCAGCCGAGTTCGAGCGAACGTTCCAGGTTGTCCAGCACGCGGGCTTTCTTTGCCGCATCAGGGTACTCGTCCAGGATGCGCAGGAGAAACCAGCTGACCTCCGCGCTGTGGCCGGGGCACCAGAGGCGTCCGCCGGGGAGTGACTCATCGCGGCGCAGGCCGTCGGCGAGGATGTTTTCGGTGAGCACGCCCAACTCCGGATGCTGGTGCGCCAGCGCTTCATCGAGCATCTGGTTCAGCAGTTCCGCATAGCGCGGGTCGTCATGCGAGGGCATCAGCTCCTGCAGCATGGAGATGGTGACCATCACGTCAGCCAGTTGGGACTGCCCATGCCGCGCCCGGCCCAGCAGCGCCGGGTCTGCAATCCACTGACGGATCTTCCAGAACAGCTCGACGGCCTCGTCGAGATACTGCTGCTCGCCCGTCGCTCGGGCGTATTCGGCCAGGCCGATGCAGACGAAGACGGCTCCGTAGGGCTTGCGCTGGAAGGCTGCGGGAGCGCCATCGCGTGAGAGCGCAAAGTAGTACGCACCATCTTCGCGCCGGGCATAGCGCCGCAGAAATTCGAGGTTCAGCTTGGCCGCTTCCAGGTATTCGGGGCGAGCTTCCCGCTCCCGGTAAAGCCGCGAAAACATCCACACCGCCCGGCCCATCAGCCAGACATACTTGCGGGTGTCGTAGACTTGCCCCTCGCGCGTGAGGCAGGTGAAGTAGCCGCCATGCTCGCGGTCGAGCGAATGGGTGAGCCAGAAGTTGGTCGAAGCGTCGAGTGACGCGAGGTAGCGGGTGATGCGGGCCGTTTGGTCCATGTTTCTGTCGGGTCGAGCTTCAGGATCGTGGCTTGATAAATGCAGGTACGGGTACTTCGGTGTATGGGCCCGGTGAGGCCGAATCAACCGTGGATTTAATCGCCGCCGCTACCAATTTCACCATGGGCCAATGGGACCTTTCCAGCACCACCAGCGCAATCTGTCGATCGGATAGGTTCTGCTGGTAGCGGATGTTCTTGTCAGTAGTGACGAGCACATCGAAGCCAGCCTTCTCCGCAGCCTCGATCAAGTCACCATTCTCCAACTCTTCCCATCCATGGTGACGAGCTTCTTCGACGGTATGACCAGCCAAGTACCGCGCCAAGCCGCGTGGTGTTCCATTGTCAAACAGGACCCGCACGACGTGCCTACTGCCGGTAGGCCGGTTCTTTCTCTAGCGAGCGCGCCACGAACGCCATCAAACTTTCGAGTTGCTCACGGGTGACGGGGAACTGTTCTATCAGCTCGTCGAGACTGAGCCCAGCTTCGAGATTCTCGAACAGCACTTTCACTGGTGTGCGCGTTCCGCGAAGAACCCACGCGCCGCTGACTTTGCCGGGGATGCTTTCCACGGCGGGGCATTGGGACCAGTCGAGGGTTGTCATGGCACGAAATCCTGCTAGAAGTATACCGTTGGTGCAATGGACCGCTCAGGAATCAGCACCCAGAGCTAGGTCGATTCCCTCAAGGTGCCCTACGCCAACATCTTCTCCACCACATTCCCGTGCACGTCCGTCAGCCGGAAATCGCGGCCTTGGAAGCGGTAGGTTAGTTTTTTGTGGTTGACGCCCAGGCAGTGCATGATGGTGGCTTGGATGTCGTGGATGTGGACGGGGTCTTGGGTGATGTTGTAGCTGAAGTCGTCGGTTTCGCCGATGGAGACGCCGCGCTTCATGCCGCCACCGGCGAACCACATGGCGAAGTTGCGGGGGTGGTGATCGCGGCCGTAATTGGTCTCCGTGAGGCGGCCTTGCGAGTAGACGGTGCGGCCGAATTCGCCGCCCCAGACGACCAGCGTGTCGTCGAGCAGGCCGCGTTGCTTTAAGTCCATCACTAGCGCGGCGGAGGGTTGGTCGACGGCTTCGCACTGGCGGCGCAGGTCGCGGGGAAGGTCGTTGTGTTGATCCCAGCCGCGCTTGTAGAGCTGCACGAAGCGCACGCCGCGTTCCACCAAGCGTCGCGCGAGCAGGCAGTGGGAGGCGTAGGTGCCGGGCTTGCGGGCGTCCGGGCCATACATGTCGAGCGTGACGGCGGATTCCTTCGACATATCCATCAGCTCCGGTACGGAGGTCTGCATGCGGTACGCCATCTCGTATTGCGAGATGCGAGTTTCGATTTCAGGATCACCGAATTCGGTGCTGTGCGCGCCGTTGATCGCCTTCAGGGAATCGAGCATGCGGCGGCGGGTTTCGCGGTCGATGCCGGGGGCGTCGGAGAGAAACAGCACCGGGTCACCGGAGGACCGGAAGCTGACGCCCTGGTAGTTGGACGGCAGAAAGCCAGCGGACCAGAGGCGGCTGAACAGTGGCTGATCGATGTTGACGGCACTCGACTGGCTGACCAGCACGACAAACGAGGGCAGGCTCTGGTTCTCACTGCCCAGGCCGTAGCTGACCCAACTGCCCAGGCTGGGGCGGCCGGGTTGCTGGCTGCCGGTCTGGATGAAGGTGATGGCGGGGTCGTGATTGATGGCGTCGGTGTTGACGGATTTGACGAGGGTGATGTCGTCGACAATCTTGGACGTCCACGGCAGCAGCTCCGACATCCAGGTGCCGGACTGGCCGTGTTTCGAGAACTTAAACAGCGACGGCGCGACCGGGAACGTGGCTTGGCCGGAGGTCATGCCGGTGATGCGCTGGCCCATGCGGACGCTGGCGGGGAGGTCGATGCCGCGGTGCTTTTCCAGCTGCGGCTTGTAGTCAAACAGATCCTGCTGCGCGGGGCCGCCCGATTGGTGCAGGAAGATGACGCGCTTGGCTTTGGCCGCAAAGTGCGGCAGACCGGGCAGGCCGCCGTTCGCCGACTTGTCACCGGAGGCGGCGCTGGCCTGGCCCATTCCCAACGCGTTTAAGGCCGCTAAACCGAGACCCGTGGAGGCGCGGGAGAAGAGCGCCCGGCGGGTCATCGCGAGTTCAAATTGCTTGCGGAGGTCCATGGTGTTTCCTTGGCGGCTATTCCTTGGTGATGGTTTGGTCGAGGTTGAGGATGGTGCTGGCGATGGTGGTCCAGGCGGCCAGCTGAACTCGATCTCGTCCGGCGGGCACGGGGGCTTCGCCCACCTTCAGCAGCTTGTCGACGCCTTCTTTCCAGTTGCGGTAGACGGTCACCTGCTTGGCCAACTGCGCGCGCAGCAGGGTGCTTTCCTGCGCGGAAGGGGCGCGGGAGACGGCACGCTGGAACATGAAGGCCAGCGGATCGGGCGCGGCCATCGCTTGCGCGGCGAGCACCCGGGCGGCTTCGATGTAGGTGGGGTCATTCAGCAGCACCAGGGCTTGCAGCGGCGTGTTGGTGGTGGCGCGGCGGGCGACGCATTTTTCGCGGTCGGGCGCGTCAAAGGTGGCCAGTGAGACCGGCGGCGCGGTGCGCTTCCAGAACGAATACATGGAGCGGCGGTAGAGCTTGTCGCCATGGTCCTGCACGTAGCGCTGGGCGGAGAACGTGTCGCCATAGGCGATGTCTTCCCAGACGCCCGCCGGATGATAGGGCAGCACGCTTTCGCCGCCGATCTTGCTGTTGAGGAGGCCACTAACGGCGAGGGCGTTGTCGCGGACCAGTTCAGCCGGCAGCCGGAAGCGCGGGCCGCGGGCGACGAGGCGATTCTCGGGGTCTCGCTCATGCAATTCGGGTGTGACCTTGGAGGATTGCTGATAGGCGGCCGACATCACGATCAGCTTCTGCATGTGGCGCACGTCCCAGCCGGATTGGACGAACTCGGTGGCGAGCCAGTCGAGCAGCTCGACGTGCAGGGGGTATTCGCCCTGGCTACCGAAATCTTCGACGGTCTTCACCAGGCCGGTGCCGAAATACATCTGCCAGAAGCGATTGACGGCGACGCGGGCGGTGAGCGGGTGCTGGCCGGAGGTCAGCCACTGGGCCAGGCCCAAGCGGTTCTGGGGCGCGCCGGACGGCAGCGGTGGCAGGAAGCTGGGGACGCCGGGGGTGACCACTTCGGTGCCGTTGCGATAGTCGCCGCGGGCGAGCACCTTGCTCTCGCGGGGGATGGCCATTTCCGACATCACCATGGCGGAGGGGATGGTGGCGTCCAGGTCCTCACGTTCGAGGTAGAGCGCGCGGAGTTCGCGGTTGACTTGGCGGATGCTGTCGGGCGCCCCGTGCTCAAAGAAGTAGTCGAGCAATGCCCGGCGCTGTTCGCCGCTGCGCTTGTCGGCGGCGATGGCGAGAATTGCCTTCGCGGGTTCGTCGATGGCCAGGATGCGGATCTCATCGGTGGTGAGGGCGCGGTCAAAGAAGCGGATGTCTTCTTTGGCTCCCTTGGGCGGATTCTTGGGAGCGCTGGCCTTGGCGGGCTCCAGCGTCACGGGCTTGGTGTCGAGATAGAGGACGGGGGGGCCGGTCAAGTTGAGCGCAGCGTGCTGCCATTCTCCGGTGACAAAGTTGTCCTTGGTCCGCCAGACCTGGGCACCAGACTGGAAGTAAAAGCGGGAGCCGCGGCGGTTGCGGCCGATGGCTTCGCCGCCATCGATCCAAACTTTCAGGTGCGGCTGATCAACCAGCAGGCTATCCACGGTGTCCAACCGGGAGCTCATCTTGAAGCGCAGCGAAGCCGCCGCGGTGGCTTTTTCATTGGC
>JBIKMK010000403.1:0-4602 GCA_044359315.1 Bryobacteraceae bacterium
CGGCTCCCGCGAAGAGCTCACGCTGGTGCTGAATCTGCTGCGGCCCAAGTACTTTATCCCCGTCCACGGCGAATACCGCCAGTTGCAGAAGCACGCGCGTCTGGCGGAGCATCTGCACAACCACTCGCTGAAAGAGACGTTTGTCCTCGACACCGGCGACGTCGTCGAGATTGACGAAAAGGGTGCCCGCCGCGCGGACCGCATCCACGTCGGCCGCGTCTGCATCGATTCCGGTTCCATCGACGACATCGTCGGCGACATGGTCATCCGGGACCGCAAGCATCTGGCCGAAGACGGCTTCGTCCTGCCGATCATTGCCATCAACAAGATGTCGGGCCGCGTCG
Source organism: Bryobacteraceae bacterium (assembly GCA_044359315.1). Lineage (GTDB taxonomy): Bacteria > Acidobacteriota > Terriglobia > Bryobacterales > Bryobacteraceae > JAPKYZ01. The sequence continues at coordinate 345 of JBIKMK010000403.1, forward strand.
AAGGCTCGCCGGAAATCGTCTCCCGCGGCTTTGTGTCACTGGAAGACGGCTCCCCGCTGATGGCCGACGCGCGCGCCATCGTCCTGAAAACCCTCGAATCCGCCACCGCCGAACAGCGCAGCGATTGGGGCGTCATGCAGGACCGCATCCGCGCCGACCTGAAGAAGTTCTTGAACAAGCAGACTTCACGGCGGCCCTTGATTCTGCCGGTGATCTTGGAAGTTTAGCCGTAGGCCATTGCTTCGGTTGACCCCTGCCTTGGGCTGTGTAATTATTCATAGTTGTGAATAAAAATACAGCCCTCCCCCGCGTTGCGGTTGGCGATTTGCGCACGGATCTTGATCTGACCCGTGATGAGCTGTTCGCCCTGCTGGATCTGGCGGCCGCCATCAAGGCCAACCCGCGCGACTTCGGCCGTGCGCTCGATGGCAAGAGCGCGGCGATGCTGTTTGAGAAGCCCAGCCTCCGCACCCGCGTCACCTTTGAGATGGCGATGGCGCAGATGGGCGGTCATTCCACCTTTGTGGCGGGGCCCATTGGAGAGCGCGAGCCGGTGAAGGACATGGCGCGCAACCTGGATCGCTGGGTGGACGTGATCGTCGCCCGCACCTATTCACAACGCACGGTGGAAGAGTTGGCCAAGTATTCCCGTGTCCCGGTCATCAACGCTTTGTCGAAGGATTATCACCCGTGCCAAGCCCTGGCCGACGTGCTGACCATCCGGCAGGAGTTTGGCAACGACCTGCGCGGCAAGAAAGTCACCTTCGTCGGCGACGGCTTCAACGTGGCCCATTCGCTGATGCTCACCGCGACGCGCCTGGGCATGGAAGTCTGCGTCGCCACACCGCAGGGCTATGAACCCAAGCGCGAAATGATCGTGTTGGCGCACACTGTGGCGCAAGAGGGCAGCGGCAGCCTGAAGATCACCAACGACCCCGTGGAAGGCGTCACCGGAGCCCATGCCGTCTACACCGACGTCTGGTTCTCCATGGGTGAGCAGACCGACGTACCGCAGCGACTGGCCGACTTCTCGCCCTTCCAGGTGAACGAAGCGCTGATGGCCAAGGCTCGGCCCGAGGCGATCTTCCTGCACTGCCTGCCCGCCAAACGCGGCGAAGAAACCACCGACGCCGTCATGGAGTCGCCGCAATCACGTATTTTTGAAGAAGCAGAAAACCGCCTCCACGCCCAGAAGGCATTGCTGCTGATGTTGCTGTAGCGAAAAGGTGGCGCAGGCTATCAGCCTGCAGCGGGACTTCAGTCCCGCCTATTGATCAGCGCCAGAAGAACTTTCAAGGAAAGAGAATCAAGATGAAGCTTTGGGGTGGACGTTTCGAAGCAGGCCCGTCAGAGGTCTTTGAGAAGTTTGGCGAATCGCTGCATTTCGACAAGCGCCTGGTGGATGCCGACATCCGCGGCTCCCAGGCCTTTGCCCGAGCTTTGTCGCGCGTCGGCATCCTGAATGCCTCCGAGCTGGACACACTGCTGAGCGTCTTTGAGACCATGCGCAAGGAAGCGGCCACCCCGGCCTTCTTTGCCGGCGCCACTGACGAAGACGTCCACACGCTGGTGATCCGCAAGCTGAAAGAAAAGACGCCGCTCGCCGACAAGATCCACACCGGACGCAGCCGCAATGAGCAAGTCTCGCTCGATGTGCGGCTGTGGCTGCGCGACGAAATCGATGGCGTGCGCAAGCTGCTGGTCGATCTGCTGGGCTCCCTGCTGACGATCGCGGAAAAGTACCCCGACGCCATCATCCCCGGCTACACGCACATGCGCCGCGCGCAGGCCGTGCTGTGGCCGCACTACTGCCTGGCCTACTTTGAAATGCTGGCGCGCGACCTGGAGCGCCTCGACCAGACGCGGGCCCGCGTCAACGTCATGCCCCTCGGCTCCGGCGCACTGGCCGGCAGCGGTTTCCCGTTTGACCGTGAAGCCATCGCCAAGGATCTGGGCTTTGCGGCGATTACCAAGAACTCCATGGACGTCTCAGCGGACCGCGACTGGGCGCTCGACTTCATGCACTTCGCCAACCTGACCGTGCTGCACCTGTCACGGCTCAGCGAAGACTGGATTCTCTATTCCTGCGAAGAGTTCGGCTGGCTCGATCTGGGCGACGGCGTCACCTCCGGCAGCAGCTTGATGCCGCAAAAGAAGAACCCCGATTCACTCGAATTGATCCGCGGCAAGAGTGGCCGCGTCATCGGCGACTATCTCGCCCTGATGACGACCATGAAGGGCCTGCCGCTCACCTATAACCGCGACATGCAGGAAGACAAGGAGCCGCTGTTCGACGCCGTCGATCAAGTGGCCGGTTGCCTGAAGATGGCCAAGGTAGTAGTGGATACGACCAAGCTGAACCCGGCCCTGCCGCGCCAGGCGGCGGAAGTCAGCTGGGTGGTGGCCACCGATCTGGCCGAAGAACTCGCCCGCCGCGGCACGCCGTTCCACCAGGCGCACCAGTTGGTGGGCAAGCTGGTGCTGCATTCGGTACGCCACCAGATGAAGCCCTCGGACTGGACCGTGGCGGAGCTGGAAAAGTTCGCCCCGCAGTTCACCGCCGAGTTCGCGCGGCTGCTGAACCCGGCCGAAGGCATGAAGAGCCGCGAACTCCCCGGAGGCACCGGCCCCAAGGCCGTGGCGCAAGCGCTCGGGCAGGCCAAGGAGCGTTTGAACGGCTGGAAGGCCTGACGCGCCCATGGAAGCGGTCAGCAAAGCGCAGCGGCATGGGCGCATCCTGGCGCTGATCGCCCGGCATGAAGTCCACACCCAGCAGCAACTGGCGGAACTGCTGAAGCAGGAGGGCATCGACGTCACCCAGGTGACCCTCTCGCGTGACATCCATGACCTCGGTCTGATCAAGACCGGCCGGGGTTATGCCACCGGCAAGGGCGAAACCAAGGGGCCGACGTTCTGGACCTTGGCCCCGGATCTACTGCTTGATGCCCGCGCCGCCCAGAACATCGTCGTCGTGAAGACCCACGCCGGCCACGCGATGAGCCTCTGCCGCGCCCTCGACCAAGCCGGCTTTCCGGAAGTGGTCGGCACCGTGGCCGGCGACGACACCATTCTGGTGGTCACCGAAAGTGCGAAGGAAGCCCGGGAGTTGGCACCGCGCCTCCGTGGCCTCGAATAACCCGCGTCAACCCTTGCACCCACGCGGGCGGCCAGAGCATCATTGACATATGAATCTTGGCTGGCTTTGGTCCGATCCCCTGCCCGTCGGCACAGAGGCCCCTGGGTTCTCCTTGCGCGACGAACAAGGGCAGGTAGTCAACCTGCTCACCCACCGCGGCAAGCAGAACGTCGTCCTGGTGTTTTACCCCGCCGACGACACGCCTGGTTGAACGAAGCAAGCTTGCGACATCCGCGACAACTGGTCGGCGATGTCCAAGCACAACACCGTCGTGTACGGTGTCAACCCCGGGTCCGCCGAAAGCCACCGCGCCTTCCGCGAGAAACACCATCTGCCGTATGCGCTGCTGGTGGACGAAGACAAGCGCGTGGCGAAGCTCTACCAAGCCGATGGCCTGATCGTGAAGCGCACCGTCTACCTGATCGGCAAGGACGGCAAGATCCGCTTTGGCCAGCGCGGCATGCCCCGCCCCGGTGAAGTGTTGAAATTTGCGGAGTAGCCGCTACTTGGCTTGCATCCCCCGCAGGTACTCCACCAAGTTCGAGATACACTGGGTGGTAATTGCCTGATCCGTGTCAAAGGTGCCGAAGATCGGCCCCCAGACCGGCATATCGCTCCGGCCGTGAGCCGAGATGGAATCCAGTCCATTCAGGATCGCCGTCACCCGCTCCGCTGGAAATTTACCGGAATTTCCCTTGCCCAACTGGGTCAAGTCCGCCGGTGCCGATTTCAGCGCCTTGGCGGTGGGGCCATTCCCCTTGCCCTTCGCGCCATGGCAGGTCGCGCAGTAGTGACGCTAGCTGTCAGCGCCCGTCAACGGCGCTCCCCCAGCCTTTTGGGCGGCTGCCCAGGGCGCTCCGGCCACCAGGGCCAGGCTGAGGATCAGGCTTCGTCCGCCAGCAGCGGTAGCCCATTTCATGACTTTCATAAACACCTCCCGGGAGACCCCAGCCCGGTGGAGTGCACCAGGACTGCCGGTCTCTCCGGCTGAACCATATCACCAATCGCGCTCCAATGCACGCGGGGGGTGGGCCAAAGCCGGGGCGCGCAAAGCATGGGGAAATTCGGTAAACTGACGGCCTATGAGAGCACTCGCCAAACTACTCCTGTTGACGGCCGCCG
>JBIKMK010000404.1:0-4601 GCA_044359315.1 Bryobacteraceae bacterium
CGCCGTTGATCCAGACATCGGCCGTGCCATTGCCGGTCTCTTCTTCCAGCATGTCCAACTGATACTCGCCCGCTCGCGGAGCATCCAGCTCGTACTCGGCAAAGTACGGCCCCTTCTGGTCCGCCGCCACGTTCTTCGACTTCTTTTCCAGCTTGCGCGCCACGTTGCCCCGGGCGAAAGAGCCCGCCTCCAACACCACCGGCGTCGCCGTGGGCTTCGCGGCCGAGGCGTCGAGAATCGGCTTCAGCTCGATCTGCCCGTAGCGCAGCACGTCGCTTGCGGCCATCAGATAATCGCCCACATGCTGGCGGCCCTGCATGGCCAGCGCATCGTTGTGCTGCTTCGAGATCTTGCCGATCTCTTTCTGCTTGGCGGTGATCTTGTCCAGATGCGCTTGCAGTTGGTCGCGCTGTGGCTTGTCGGCCAGCACGTATTCGTGCCACTTGGCCACCACCTGGAAGTTCTCCATGGTCTTGGAGCTTTTGAAGATGCCCGCCAACGCGTAGTAGTCGGCGGTCGGGATAGGGTCAAACTTGTGGTCGTGACAACGGGCGCAGCCCACCGTCATGCCCATAAAGGCGCGTGCCGTCGTGTCCAGCTGTTCATCGACGATGTCCATCTCCATCTTCAGCGGATCATCTTCGGCCAGCATCTTGGCGCCCAGCGAAAGAAAGCCTGTCGCCGTCCAGCGCTCAAACTGCGTCTTCAAATCCCCTGATTCCGGCAACAGATCTCCCGCCAGCTGCTCCTTCAAAAACAGGTCGTACGGCTTGTCTTTGTTGAACGCCTGGATGACGTAGTCGCGATAGCGGTAGGCGTTCTTGTAGACCAGATTTTCATCCAAGCCATTGGAATCGGCATACCGCGCCACATCCAGCCAATGCCGTCCCCAGCGCTCGCCGTAGTGCGGTGAGGCAAGCAAGCGGTCCACCACTTTGGCGAAGGCGTTGGGAGAGGAATCATCCAGGAAGGCCCGCACTTCTTCGGGTGTCGGCGGCAGGCCGGTCAAGTCATACGTCGCCCGGCGAATCAGCGTCCGCTTGTCGGCCGCCGCGGCAGGTGTCAACCCTTTGGCTTCCAGCGCCGACAAGATAAACGCATCCAGCGGCGACTTCACCCAATCCTTGTTCTTCACCGCCGGAATCGCTGGCGTCGTGGGCGGGGTGAAAGCCCAAAACTTCTGCGCCGCGGCCATGGCATTCGCCTGACCCCACGGGGCACCCATCGCCACCCACTGGGTCAACAGTGCCACCTCAGCATCCTTCAGCTTCGGCCCGGGTGGCATCTTTGGCGCACCCTCCATGTGCCGGATCGCCTTCAGCAGCAGGCTCTGCTCTGGCGCTCCAGCTACCACCGCCGGACCACGCGCGCCGCCTTTCTGTAGGCCTTCGTGCGTATCCAGGCGCAACCCGCCCGCCGCCGCCGGAGCCGCAGAGTGGCAGCCCAGACACCGCGCCACCAGCAACGGCCGCACATTCTTCTCAAAGAACGCGGCGCCGTCGGTCGCTTGTGCGAACGAAGTGGCCGGCAACAGGCCCGTGATCAGCAGGGTGAAGACACAGTTCCGCATTAGAAAGAGTCTATCGCTGATCGAGCTGCGCCGGGCGGCGCGGCTCGTCCGGTTCTACTCTTCTGCCGGAGTGTCCACCACCACCGCCCGCTGCACCGCCCGATTCACCCGCAGGGTAAAGATATCCGGCCGCGCGTAGTGGCCCGTGACATCCAGGTCATACTTGCCCCGCGCGATGTCGTCCAGGTCGATGGTGGCGGAAATGATGCCCTTTTGCCCCCGCAGCGGGCCCGCCAGCACGTCGCCCAGGGGGGAGACGATTACGCTGCCGCCTGCAATCAGCGCTCCGCCATCGGGCGCTTCCGGGATGTGGTCAAAATCTGAAGGGTAGTCGTCGCGGGTCAAGTACTGGCAGGCGCTCAGGACGAAGCAGCGGCCTTCGCAGGCTATGTGCCGCATGCTCGCTTGCCAGATGTCACGTTCATCCACCGTGGGCGCGCACCAGATGTCGATCGACTGCGCGTAAAAACTGGTGCGCAGCATCGGCATGTAGTTCTCCCAGCAGATGGCGGCGGCCAAGCGGCCGGCGGGCGTCTCAAAGGCCCGTAACGTGGAGCCATCACCGGAGCCCCACACCAAGCGCTCACTCGCCGTTGGCACCAGCTTTCTGCGATGTCCGATCAAGCGACCATCCGGGCCAAAGCAGAGCACGCTGCAATACAGCGTGCCGCCTTCGCGCTCGATCGCGCCGGTCACCAGCGTCGCCCGCATTCGCTCCGCGAACTCGCCCATCACCCGCACCTCAGGCCCATCGAGCGTGATCGCTGCTTTCGAGTACAGCAAGAAGTCCTCGCGGCCGGCAGCGCTGCGGGACCCGATGCGGGCTCCAAAGTCGAGGCCCTTGGGATAGCCGCCAATGTAGGCTTCCGGAAACACCACCAGCTCCGCGCCGGTTGCGCCGGCCTGTTCACACCAAGCCCGCATCCGCTCCAGCGTTCGCTGCGTGTCGAACACACTGGACCCGGCCTGCACCACCGCCACCTGACGTTGACTCATGATCACCCCGCAGTATAGCCGCTACCTCTCAGACCCCGGCGGCGATGCGGTCCAGGAGATGATCGGCGATCGCCAAGGAGGCAGTGGCACCGGGGCTGGGTGCGTTCACCACATGCAGAGCGTTCGCCCGCTGCACAATGTCGAAGTCCTGCACCAGCGTCCCATCCTCCGCCATCGCCTGCGCCCGAACACCGGCATGGCCGGGCGTGAGATGTTCCAGCCGCACCTCCGGCACCAGCCGTTGCAGCGACCGGCAGAACTCCGTCCGGTCCAGCGACCGCCGCACCTCATACGCCGCCATCGCCGGATACTTGGCAAAGAAGCGCCAGAAGCCCGGGAAGGAGAAAACGTCCACCACATCAGCCAGCGAGAAGTCGCTGCGGTGATAGCCTTCGCGCCGCGTCGCCAGCACGGCGTTGGGCCCGCACTCCACACCACCGGCGATCATGCGTGTGACGTGCACGCCCAGGAACGGAAATTTGGGGTCCGGCACCGGGTAGATCAAATGCTTTACCAGGCGCGCCCCTTCCGGGCTCATCAGGAAGTACTCGCCGCGAAACGGGACGATGCGCGTGGTGCGCCGCTCACCGGCCATGGCGAGAACGCGGTCCGAGTGCAGACCCGCGCAGTTGATCAGATAGTCGAACGGCTCACCATTCACCCGCCAGCCCGCGCCGTCGTGTTCGATCTGGCGGACCGCGGTGGCCGTGCGGACTGCGCCGCCTTCCGCATGGATCAGCTTCTGCAACTGGCGGCAGACGGCGGGGTAATCGGCAATGCCTTCTTCCGGGACCCGCACGGCCGCAATGCCCGCCACATGCGGCTCAATCTCCCGCATCGGGGCCGCCTCCAACCACTTCAGCCCGACCAGTCCGTTGGCCGTGCCGCGCTCCATCAGTTCCTTCAAGCGAGGCAGTTCGTCTGCGGAAACAGCCACTACCAGCTTGCCGCACGTTTCATGCGGGATGCCATGCTCCTGGCAGAAGGCCTTCATCTGGCGAATCCCGGTCACCGCCAGCCGCGCCTTCAGCGATCCGGGCTTGTAATACAAACCGGCATGCAGGACGCCCGAATTGTGGGCGCTTTGGTGCTGGCCGGGCTGATTTTCCTTCTCGAAAACGATGGCGCGGGCCCCCGGATTTCGCCGCAGCAGGCGGTGCGCCACCGCCAGGCCAATGATTCCACCACCAACGATCGCATATGAGCGGGACACTTTATGTAGACTATTACAAGCAGCCGTGCCGTCAGGGCCACGGCCAGCCTAAAGAATGCTTCTTGCGCGCGAATTCATCACGTACCTCTCTCGTCAGCTGGTCCGCCGGCTGACCGTCAGCATGATCGATGCCCCCAACCCGACGGCCACCGTCGAGCTGGTGAACGGCATTATCGAGAACGACTTGGCCGTTGAGGACAAGCTGAACGACGAGGTGCGCGAACTGCTGGACCAGTACTCCGAGTACATGCGCCGGGAGAACGTCAGCTACCAGGAAATGTTCCGCCGGATCAAGAACCAGATGATCCAGCAACGCAAAGTGATCCGGGCCTCGGGCCGGGACACGGGCGACTCCATGAAGCTGTCCCGCGACAAGATCACCGACCTGTCGCACCAGATCGCGGCAGCGTTGAAGAAGTCCCGTGAAATCCGGGTGAAGAAGGACATCAACGACGTCCGCCTGGATATCGTCAAGGGCTTTACCGAAATTCTAATGGTGGAAGACAAGGCCGACCGCGAAGCTCGCAATAAAGTGAAGACCATCAAGCGCGAGATCACTGAAGGCGGCGAAGAGTACGATGTGCTCCACAAGCGCTACTACGCCGACGAATTGAAGCGCCTCGGTATCGACCTCAACGCCCGCTAACTTTTCCGCCGACGGCCCAGACCCGGCTGGCCCGCGATCATCCCCAGCGTACTGACGATCATTACGCCGAAGCGTTCACCCAGAAAACAGAAAACTCCCCGCCAGGCGCGCCAACCCAAAATTGGGCGGCTTGCCGGGCGGGGAGTTTGTTGAAACTCCGATTGGGAATCGGTCTA
>JBIKMK010000405.1:0-4600 GCA_044359315.1 Bryobacteraceae bacterium
CCCGTCTTTCCAGATCTCTAGCGTCGGCACCTGATCGGCCAGCCGCGCCACCTGATCGGGCGTGAACACCGCCCAATCGCGCGAATAGACTGCCAGCGGCAGCCCTGAGGCCTCACCAATCTCGCGGTAATACGCAAACAGCCCGGCCTCCGGCGCATGCGAATACGTCGGCGGCATGACCAGCAGCGCATCGGCCCCGGCCTTCTCCATGCGGCGCGCCATGTCGCTGGCGATCACCGTCGAATAGCCCACGCCCGCCACCACCGGCATCCGGCCCTTGACCGCCTTCACCGAATGCTCGACGACAGCCACCGCCTCATCCGCCGTCAACGAATAGATCTCGCCCGTCCCGCCGGTGACGACGATGGCGCAAAACGGATGGCCCATCATCATGTCGATCACCTTGTCGAGGGCCTCGAAATCAATCGAGAGGTCGGCCTTGAAGGGCGTGATGGGGAATCCGAAGACACCCTTCAGTTGTTGTTTCAGGTTGCTCATGGAAAACGTTCTCTCTAGGGTACAAGCTTGCGAGCGGCCGCCTACCAGCGCGGCAGCACCCGCTTCCAATTCGGATCGACATGCTTGCGCATCTCAGCCTCATCGTCGCGCTTGCGGTACTCCAGCTTTTCGTAGCGCTCCTTCAAGCGAGCCAGTTGGTCGTAGTCGAGCTCGACGCCCAGGCCCGGCCGGTCCGTCACCTCGACGCAGCCATCGTGGAACGGCACGCGACCGCCCACGATCACTTCGTCCTTGGCCGTCTGCCACGGGTAGTGCGTGTCGCACGCGTGCGTCATCCCCGGAGCCGCCGCCGCCGCGTGGGCCATCGCCATCAGGCTGACACCCAGGTGATTGTTCGAGTGCATCGACAACCCCATCCCCAGCGTCTCGCACAGGTGCGACAGGCGCTGTTGCGCGCGGATGCCGCCCCAGTAATGCGGATCACTCAGCACCACCTGCACGGCATCGAGTTGCTTGGCCTTCACCACGTGATCAAAGCACGTCACGGATACATTGCTGGCGAAATCAGTCGTGATGCCTTCGGCCTGCAACCGCCGCCGGACTTCGGCCATGCCTTCCAGTTCAGCGCAGGGGTCTTCCAGATAGCCGCCGTTGGCCAGCTCTTCTTTCAACGCGCGGCCTACCTCGACGGAGGTGTCGACGCTCCAGGCGCAGTTCGGGTCGATGCGGAGGGGCACGGTGGGGCCAAAGGTGTCGTAGAGCGCCTTGATGGAGGCGATCTCGACATCGGGGTCCAGCACGCCGCCCTTCAGCTTGATCTCGCGGAAGCCGTAGGTGTCGCACATCTGAACCGCTTGCTTGACGATCTGATCCGGCGACAGCGCCTCGCCGTATTCGTCGGAGCGCGTGTCCACGCCCAATCCGCCGCCGCCGGCATGCTTGTAGAACAGGTAGGCGGAAAACTCCACCTTATGCCGCGCGCGGCCACCCACCAGATCACAGACCGGGCGTCCCAAAGCCTTGCCGATCAGGTCGAGGCAAGCCACTTCAATGGCGGCGAAGCTGCGGGCGTGCTGATCGAGCGGGTTCTCGCCAGGCACCAGCCAGGCCTGCGTGCGGCCGGCGGTCTTGGGGTCCTGGGCGGCCGCCGCATCGAGGGCGGCACCGGCTTCCAAGTCCATCCAGAGTCCGGTGAGGTGGAAAGGATCCATGCCCACGACGCGTGACCGCAGGGCTTCCAGAGCGGCCAGAGGCCGGTCTCCGCCATAGGTTTCGCTGATACCGGTGAAGCCGTCGGTGGAGCGAAGTTCCACGATGGTCCTCAGGGCGTAGGGTGAGTGCAGTCCATAGGAGCTGCGAAGGGGGCCGTCTGCAATCGCGATCGGGTGCAGACGCATCTCGGCGATGCGCATGCATTGTTTATATCAGGCTTCAGGTGGCGAGGGGCGGCCGGGCACGCCCGCTTGCGCCAGAAACGTTTCCGCTTCCAGGCCGGCAACCGGAGTTCCAATGACAAAACCCCCAGGCCAACCCAATAGGGGCTGCTGGGGGTTTTGGACAATGTCGAAAAAGTGACGGCCGGCGGCAAACGCCTGACGCGTCAAGGAAAAACTACTTGCGGGCGCCGCGTTGGGGGCTCTTCACCCGGCTCTGACGGAGCTTGTGCTTCTTGCGCTTGGGCTTGGTGATGATGAAGGTGCCGGAGCCCAGATATTCGGCCTGATAGAGATTTGCAGCTGCCATAACTTTTCTATTGTAGCGCGGAAGGACCACGGCGGGGAGCACAACTTCCGTTTAGGGTTGAACGGCGATCGTGACCGCTTGGCTGGCCCGGCCGCCGCCTTCGACGATCACGGGCACCCGGTCCGACGCCGCGATGCCAGCTGGAACGCGCACATTCAACTGGTAGAGGCCCGTAAAGCCGGGGGCCAGTCCGGAATAGAGAATCTCCGCCGACACGCCGCCCACGGTGACCACCGGGCGCACTTCCGTTTCGGCCAGGGGCGAAACCGGTGCTGGCTGGCCGGCTTCCACGCCCGGGCGCACGCTGCCCAGGCCGGTGAGGAAGATGGTCACCACATCGCCCGGCCGCGCCGGGTTGCCAGTCTCGACATACCGGTACTGCGAATCCACTACCACGCCCTGTCCCCTGCCGGTAAAGTCCTTGGCAAAGATCCCGGGCTGGGCCGCGGCCACCACCACCGGTTCCGGCACGGATAAGCTGGTGCCCCGGCGGATCAGCAGTGATTGCTGGGTGTCGAGTTCCAGCCCATACGGCACCATCGCGTTGATCTGGCCGTTGGCGGCATAAAGCAGGGGCAGCAACCGCCCACCCAGCGTCACCGAAGTAACGCCCAAGGTGGTGTCAAGCGGCAGCGAGTTGGTCCGCACTTCCGCAGTCGCCAGGCGAGCCCCGAAAATCGAGATCAGCGTGCCGGGGGCCAGCGGCGTCCGGGTGGCGTAGCTGGCCGCATTGACAATGCCGCCGCTGGCGACAATGGGCGGATTGGTGTTCGCTTGCACGCCGCCAGTGGTCTGATACACCCCGCGTAGGCGGGCGCGATTCTCGGCCGTCACGGTGATCGTCACCTGCGGCGTCAGCGCATTGCGGCCCGTCCAGGTTCCACTCCAACGCCCGCCATCCAGATGCACCAGACTCAGCGGCGCATCACCGTTGGAGAACGAAACCACAATCGAACCATCCGTCATCGGCGCGCCGCAATCGTCCAGCACGCGCACCTCCACCGGCGTCGGCCATCCCGCCGGGATATTGAATCCGGAACCAAACAGCGTCGAAACCGGGACCAACTGCGTCGGGACGCAGATATTCTGCGTGGCCACAAAACCCTCCGCAGAGGCGGTCGGGGCGGGCAGGGACACCAGGTCAACCACCGCCGAGGCATCGTTCGAGAACCCTAGCTGCAGCGTCCCGCGCCGCAGACCAGCCGTCCCTGCCACCGTCGCTTGCACGGCGAGGCGAGTGGCCACTCCGGGCGTCAAGGTTCCTGACGATGGCGTCACCGTGAACCAGATATTTTCTTCCGCACTATAACGGCCGGTAAAGAAGTTCACCGGATCCCGCCCGGTATTGGTGAGAACCACGTCCTGCGGAGCCGTCCCGGACAGCAGCAGACCCGCTGGCTGCACCACAATATCCCCGGCCACATCGGCCTGGCGGATGGTCAGCACGACAGTCAGCGTCTGCGGCGGGTTGCTCGCTTCAGTGGACGCCACCTGCACCTGCCCGTAGTAATCGCCTGGCGCTAAGCCCGCCGGATTCGCGCGAACCGTGAGGATCCCCGGCGCGCGTCCGGCATCGGTGGTGCCGGAGGCCGGGGTCACCGATAGCCAGCTTTGTCCGCCACCCACCACCGTGGCGCTGGCCGTCCAGTTCAGCGCTCCAATCCCCGCATTGAGAATCGCCACCGTTTGGGGCGGAGGTGCCACGCCCGCTTCCGTGGCCCGGAAGGTCAACCCAACCGGCGTGACCACCAGTTGCCGCACCGCCCGCGTCACCAGCAGGTTCACCACCATCGAGAGATCCTCAGCGCCGGGACCGGAAACCACCACTCGGGCTGAATACGTACCGGGACGAAGCTGGGCGGGATTCGCGGTAATCGTCAGCGAACCGTTCCCCGCCCGGCTGGCGGCGATGGAGGTGGCGCTCAGAGAAAGCCAACCGGTAACGGGCCCGTCATAGCGCACGCTAGCCTGGTAGAGCGCCACCGTATCACTCGTAGAGGCGATCTGGAGTGGCCGGAACTGCAACGGGCCACCTTCCACCGCGGTGAACTGGATAAAGTCCGGGGTCAGGTCAGTCGCCACGGGATCGGCTGCCGGGCGCACGATGATCAGGGAGTACTGCTGGCGAGCGCTCCGCTGGTTCGCATCGGTCACCTGGACCGTAAACCCAAAAAGTCCAGAGCTCGAAGGCAAGCCCTCCAACAGCCCGCTGGCGCTTAGCCTCAATCCGGGCGGTAACCCACCGCTAGAAATGGCCCACGAATAGGGAGGCACACCACCCACGGCGTTGAAGCCGGTCTGATAGAACTGCTCTTGTGTCCCGTTGGGCAAGGGGGAAGGGGTGACGATGTTCAAATACGGCCGGACCAGCAGCGTGAAGCTCCGCACGGCCGTTTGC
>JBIKMK010000406.1:0-4597 GCA_044359315.1 Bryobacteraceae bacterium
ATCATTGCGGCTCCTTCACGTCCAACAGACGGTTCACCGCGACATGCTCCAGGATCTGCTTCTTGCCGCTGGGCCAGTTGATTTCGACGGTCACCTCTTGCTCCCCTTTTGATCCTAAGCCGCGGCCGAAGCCGAAGTGCACCCGGCGGTCGGAGGCAGACAGATAGCTGCCCGCCGCCGTCACATAGCTCACTTGGTCACCCACGCGAACCGTGGCCCCCAGGCCGTCGCGATTGCTGGCCGTTCCGGTCAGCCTCACCGTCAACCAGTTTGGCGGCGCACCGGCGGGAATCAGCGGCGCGCCGGTCATCACCACCGGCCGTCCACCCAGGACGGTGATCACCGCGTCCAGAACACCATCGTTATTCAGATCGCCCACGGCCAGCCCCCGGCCCGCCATCGCCTGATCGGTCAACGGCACCGGCTGGAAGCGTCCGCCACCGCCACGCAGCAGCAGCGGCGGCTCCAGATAGCGGAGCCCGGAATTGATCTTGGCAACGTTATCGAGCACGTGGCTTTGCGCCACCAGCACATCGCGCCACCCATCGTTGTCAAAGTCTTCCAGCGCGACACCCCAGCCGGAACTGCGTGCCGTCAGCGCCGCCAAGCCCGTCGTCAGGCTCGTGTAGCGGAACCGGCCACCGCCTTCGTTGCGGTAGAGTGCGTACTTCTCCAGCGCCAGGTTCGTCACCAGTACATCGGGGCGGCCATCGCGGTCATAGTCGGCAAACACCACGCCCATCCCGGCATACGTGCGCCCGTCATCAGAGAACGCCACGCCCGCCTCCATCGCCACTTCCTTGAAGCGGAGGCCGCGCTGGTTGTGAAACAGATACTGCTCCATGCCGTCGTTGGCGACGAAGATATCAGGGAAGCCGTCGCCATCGTAGTCGTTAAAAGCCACACCCAGCGCCTTCCCTTTCACCGCGGCAATGCCGGTCAAGCTGCTGACGTCGCGGAATCGCCCCCCGCCTTCGTTGCGGTAGAGAACATTGGCCACCGGCGCAAACTTGTCCGGACGGCAGTAGGCATTGAACGGCGTGCCGCACAGGATGTTGCGCTCGATGCTCCAATCCAGGTAACGCGTGACAAACAAGTCCAGGCGGCCGTCACGGTCATAGTCAAAGAAACCAGCCGAAGCCGACCAGCCACCACCAGCGACTCCGGCGGCGGCGGTCACATCGACAAAACCTCCGCGGCCGTTGTTGCGATAAAGGGCATTCGGCCCGTAGCCGGTGACGTAGAGATCCGGGAAGCCATCATTGTCAAAGTCGCCCACGGCGACGCCCATGCCGTAGCTGTTGGGACCGCCACTCAAGCCCGCGGCAGCAGTGACATCGGTGAAGGAGTGATCGGCATTCTGCCGGTAGAGCCGGTTCCAGTAAGCCGGAAGTTCGCGGCCGAAGTCGACCGGTAACTTCACCGGGTCGCCGATGCGGCCCCCATTCACCAGAAAGATGTCCAGCAGCCCGTCCTGGTTGTAGTCCAGCAGCGCCACGCCGCCGCCCATCGTCTCCACCAGATACCTCTGCGACGTGGGCGAATGCCGGTGGGTGAACGGCAGCGCCGTGGAAACAGAGAGACTCTGGGCGGCACAAGCCACCCAGAGCCCCGTCATCAAAATCAACCGCACGATTCTCAGAAGTTCAATCGTAGCGCCATCTGAACCAGCCGCGGTGTATTGAATTGGCTGCTGATCACTCCAAATTGCGGATTGCCCAACGCCGTGCCGGGATACCCGAATTGCACCCGGTTGAACATATTGAAGACCTCGGTCCGGAACTGCAATCCGAACCGCTCGGTCAACTGCGTGTTTTTGAAAAGAGTGAAGTCGTAGTTAGCGATGCCATGCGATCGCACGTCCGTTAAGCTACGGGCTACATTGCCGAAAGTGAACGCCGGGGTCGACGTGAAGGCCGATGTGTCGAACCAGCGGCCCAACCGGTCCTGCGCCGGTCCTTCCAGCAGGGCGCTTTTGCCCGTGCTGTTGGGACGCTGTCCGCCACCAAAGGAGTTGGTGGTGTTCACCGCCATTACCATCGGCAGCGGGTTACCGCTTTGGAAAGTTGTCACGCCGTTGATTCCCCAACCACCCACCAGCATGTTCGCGCCGCGAGAAGCGCTGCCCATGAACTTCTTACCCTTCCCAAGCGGCAGATCCATGATGTAGCTGATCACGGCCCGCTGCGGAACATCATAGAAGGCCACCGACTTCTCAGCCTTGATGTTGTAGTTGTTCTGCACCGAAGTGCCACCGCCCGGTTCAAGCCACGCCGTCAGCGTATCGGTATCGCTGATCAGTTTGGCGAAAGTGTAGGAACCAAGGATCGAGGCACCGTTCGAGAATCTCTTCTCCAATTTCACCTGCGCCGAATGGTAGATCGAGTTCCGATTTTGCGGCGAGGCAATATTGAATCCCGTGTACTGCGGGAAAGGCCGCAGCAACTGTCCACGCGCTACGTTGGGTTGGGCCAGCGTGCCAAAAAGCACCTGGTCGGTGAAAGGATTGGCGACTTGTTGCTGCAGCGCCGCTCCCTGTGAAAGGAACTGCTCGGGAAGCTGATTGAGGATTTGATTCGGCCCCGGCAAATGCGTCCCCTTCGACCCGGCCCAAGCCACATCCAACGCCATACCGCCCGCCAGTTCGCGCTGCACGCTGATGTTCCATTGCTGCATCGCGGCCCGGGGGTCGTTGAATAACGTGCCAGTCACACCTTGGCCATAGAACAGCCGCTGGATGTTGGCCGCCCGGCCCGGAGCCTGGACGATGCCGCGCGGAAAGGGATTGGAAAGGCGGTCCGCCGGAGTCAGTGAACCATCCACGGTGCCCAGATAGGGAGTGGTGTAGGCGTTTGAAATGTCCAGGTTGGGAGCAGTCCAGAAGGAGACATCATTCGGCAGGTAGAAGAGTCCATAGCCCGCGCGGATCACACTCTTCTGGTTGAGACGATAGGCCAAACCGAACCGTGGTGCATAGAGGTTTCTAAACTTGGCGTTGTTGCGCGTCGGGTTGTCGGGTGAGTTCACCAGCCCGAAACGGCCCTTGAAGTTGAGGCCTCCCCGTCCGCTCAGCTCATTCGTCGCGTCGGGAAACAGCGTAACCAGCCGGTCAAAGCGCTCCGACCAGGGGCCCATCTGCTCCCAGCGGATGCCATAGTTGAAGGTCAGCTTTGAGGTCACCTGATACTGATCTCCGAAGTAGTAGCCGCGGTACATCAACTGTCCGGCCACAAACGAGTTGTGCGTCAGGCCCCCGCCGTTGCCCATCCCCAGCAGATACGAGGCAAATCCATTGCCCGTCGTGCCCGCCGCAAAGGGATTCGCCGAGGTCATCAAAGCATCGAAATTGAAGGATCCGGAAGGGTTGTTCTGCTGATAGTAGTTGTGAGTCAGCCGGCGCCATTCACCGCCGAACTTCAGGGTGTGCTTGCCCCAGATCTTCGTCATGCCCGGGTTAATGGCCCAGATATCCTGGCGCGAAACGATCGTGCTACCCGTGCCATTGGTGCCCAGCACGCCGTTGTAGCCCGTCACCAGTGGCAATGGGGCGACACGGACGGCCACCTGATTGTTGAGCGAAGACGGCCAGCCCAGCGAGGTGAGATCAAAGCCCTTGGTCAGCGAGAAGCGGTCATAGACGAAGCGCAGGGCAGATAACCGAAGGTCGAGAAACAGAGAGGGGTTCAACGTGATTGAATCGCCAAACACCCATTGCTGCGTGCGAATGGTTTCCGTGCAGCGGTCAACGCAAGTTTTAGTGTTGTAAGGATCGATCGGCAGATTGATGTTGTCCCAATTCGTGTAGCGCCCAAAGATGCGCTGGTTGTCCGAGATCGTATGGTCGATCCGGGCGTTGTACTGATTCTGATCGCCGCCGACACTCGCATTAGCCGTGAAGTTGTTCACCGCCGCCGGACCCGTGCCCGGGCCCGTCGCGCGTCCCCAGAGGCTTGTCAGGGTGCGGGCCGCCGGATCGATGCGGCTGGCAGGAATGATGTTGCCCGCAAATGGCGTTCGGGAGATAACCTCCACCCCGTTAGCGGTTCCGCACGCCGGGTTGTTTCCCCGGCCGCAGGTGGTCAATGGATCGTAGATGGTCTGCGCGTTGCCATTGGCCGCGCGGGCACCGGAGAAGTCGCCCACGCGCATCGGGTCCGTGGGGACGCTGAAAACGTACGATGAGCCCTGCCGCAGCCGGAACCCTTCGTAGGATCCGAAGAAGAACGTCTTGTCCTTGCGGATCGGCCCGCCCATGTTGGCGCCATACTGATTCTGAGAAAACGCCGGGCGCTGCACGCCCGCGCGATTGTTGTAGAACGAATTGGCATTCAGCGAGCGGTTGCGGAAGAACTCGTAGAGGCTCCCGTGGTAGCTATTGGTTCCGGACTTGGTGGTGAGGTTGATCACGCCGCCCGCGAACCGTCCGAACTCAGGGCCCATGCTGTTGGTCTGCACTTTGAATTCCTGAATCGCATCCTGGGTGGGAACCAACGCCGTGATGTTGACGTAACCGGCATTCACCGGCGCGCCATCAATGAACGAGGCGCTTTGGTTGGACTGTCCGCCGCCAATCTGAAAGTTCGCCCAAGCGAAGGGG
>JBIKMK010000407.1:0-4586 GCA_044359315.1 Bryobacteraceae bacterium
CGAAAGATCCGGCGGCCTTATCGCAGACTGATACTCCGCTGGGTGACCGGAAGAGCCTGGTGTTCATGGGAACAAGCGTCGCAGCCGGCCGGGGGGAGGCCGTCGTCGTGGCAACCGCGATGAACACGGAACTGGGCCAGATTGCCCGGTTGCTACAGCAGGCCGACGAAGACCAAGACACCCCTCTTCAGGGCCGGCTCGATGCGCTGGGCCGGATCCTGCTATGGGCCGCGCTAGCAGTGGTGGGACTGCTTTTCGGTATGGGTTGGCTTCGTGGAACTTCGCTGATTGATCTGTTCATGACTTCGATCAGTCTGGCGGTGGCCGCGGTGCCTGAAGGCCTGCCCGCCATCGTGACCGTGGCCCTTTCGGTGGGCGTGCTGCGCCTGGCGCGTCGGGGGGCGCTGATTCGCAAGCTGGCGGCGGTGGAGACGCTCGGCTCAACCAGCGTGATCTGCACGGACAAGACTGGCACGCTGACCGTGGGTGAAATGACCGCCCGCTCGCTCTATGTGGGGGGACGTGTTTATCAGGTAACCGGCGAAGGCTACGGCCCGGACGGAGAGATTCAATGGGAAGGCAAGAAGGCGGAGGGACCGGATTTGCCGGCGCTCCGCGAACTGGCAAACATCATGCTGGGCTGCAATAACGCCCATCTGGTGCAGGAGGCGGGAGTTTGGAAAACGCTGGGCGATCCAACCGAGGGCGCTCTGTTGGCGGTGGGGGCCAAAGCCGGCGCCAACCTGCAAGAGATCGAGAAGGACTTTCCTAAGGTCGGAGAGGTGCCCTTCGATTCGGACCGGAAGCGCAACGCGATGATTCGGCGGATGCCGGACGGTGCGCTTCGAGCCTTCATCAACGGCGCACCCAGCGTTGTGCTGGACCTCAGTACCCAGCTGTTTACCGGAACCGCTGTGCGTCCGCTGACGGCGGAAGACCGCCAGAGCATTCTCGACCACACGTCCGAGATGGCCAGTAAAGCTCTCCGCGTCATCGCCTCGGGTTACGCTCACGTCAGTCAGGACTTGCCCGGTGAGTTAGATCCAGCCCGGTTCGAGCACGACCTCGTCTTTGTCGGCTTGACTGGCATGTATGATCCACCGCGCCCGGAAGGCAAAGGCGCAATCGAGAAGTGCCATGCCGCTGGGGTGAAAGTGGTGATGATCACCGGCGATCATCCCCGCACCGCGGGCGCCATTGCCTCTGAACTCGGGATCGGGAACGGCACTCCGGCCGTGACCGGCACCGAACTGGACCAGATGTCGGCCGAACAATTGCAGCAGCGCTTGCCCGAGATCTCGGTGTATGCGCGCGTCACCGCCGCGCACAAGCTCCGCATTGTCCATGCCCTGAAAGCCGCTGGAGCCATCGTCGCCATGACCGGTGATGGCGTGAACGATGCCCCGGCCATCAAAGGCGCGGACATCGGCATCGCGATGGGTAAATCAGGAACGGAGGTCACCAAGCAAGCGGCGGATCTTATCCTCACCGATGACAACTTCACCACCATCGTCGCGGCGGTTGAAGAAGGCCGGGGCATCTACAACAACATCCGCAAAGCGCTCCAGTACATGTTGGCGGGCAACACCGGCGAACTGATTCTGATGACCGGCTGTGTGGCGGTGGGCTTGCCGTCGCCTCTTCTTCCCATCCACCTGCTCTGGATCAATCTGGTAACCGATGGCTTGCCGGCGCTGGCGCTGGCCACCGATGCGGTCGACGCCGACTTGATGCGGTTGCCGCCTCGTTCGCGGGAGGAACGAATCACCAACCGCAGCTTCCTCCGCACGATGTTGCTGACGGGTGTGCTCACCGCCGCCGTAGCCTTTGGCGTCTTCTTCTATGGCTTGAAAACGGGAAGCCTCGAAGCGGCGCGCGGGGCAGCTTTTGCCGTACTCGTGTTTGCCGAGTTGTTGCGATCTTTCGGTGCGCGCAGCGAGACCAAGCCGCTTTGGCAGATCCCATTGTTCTCCAATCGCAACCTCGTCACTGTGGTCGTCTTCTCGATCGGACTCCAGGTGTGGAGCCAGCACAATGCCACCTTGGGAAGCTTTCTGAAAACGCCGCCGATGACCTTCAGCGATTGCCTGCGCCTCCTCGCTTTGGGCGCGATTCCGCTTGCACTGCTGGAGTGCGTGAAGGTCATCAACCACTTCCGCCGGCACACTGCCCCACCGCCTAAGGCGCTTACGAAATGCACAACATGAACACGACAACTGCCCTCGATCCCCAACTGCTCCGCAAGATCGACGCCTACTGGCGCGCCGCTAACTATCTCTCCGTCGGGCAGATCTATCTTGGCGACAACCCTCTGTTGAAGCGGCCGCTCGCGCTGGCTGATGTGAAGCACATGTTGCTGGGGCATTGGGGCACCACGCCCGGACAGAACTTCATCTATGCGCACCTGAATCGGGTGATCAAGAAGTTCGATCTGGACATGATCTACATTTCTGGTCCGGGCCATGGCGGTCCGGCCGTGGTGGGTAACGCTTATTTGGAAGGAACCTACAGCGAGGTCTATCCTCACATCAGCCAGGACGAGGCGGGGCTCCAGAAGCTCTTCCTGCAGTTCTCTTTTCCCGGCGGAATCCCCAGCCACGCGTCGCCCGAGTGTCCAGGGTCCATTCATGAAGGAGGCGAGTTGGGCTACTCGCTCAGCCATGCCTTCGGCGCGGCTTTCGACAATCCGGACCTGATTGTCGCCTGCGTGGTGGGCGATGGTGAGGCAGAAACTGGTCCGCTGGCGACGGCATGGCACTCCAATAAGTTCCTCGATCCCGTCACCGATGGCGCCGTCCTGCCAATCCTGCATCTGAATGGCTACAAGATCGCCAACCCCACCATTCTGGCTCGCATCACGCGCGAGGAACTGGAACAGCTGTTCCGCGGTTACGGTTGGACGCCCTACTTCGTCGAAGGGCATGAGCCGGCGTTGATGCATGAGGCCATGGCGGCCACGCTGGATAAGGCGATCGCGGAGATCCGTGCCGTCCAAACAGATGCTCGTGCCACTGGTAAGGCCGCAAGGCCCCGCTGGCCCATGATCATTCTCAATTCGCCCAAGGGCTGGACGGGTCCGAAGATGGTGGACGGGTTGCAGGTGGAGGGCACCTTCCGGGCGCACCAGGTACCGCTGTCGGACCCGGCCTCACATCCGGAACATCTCAAGCTGCTGGAGGATTGGCTGAAGAGCTATCGGCCCGAGGAGTTGTTCGATGAGCAGGGCAGCTTGTTGGCGGAGTTGGCTGAGCTGGCACCGAAGGGTGACCGCCGCATGGGCGCCAACCGTCATGCCAACGGCGGCCTGCTGCTGCGCGAGCTCACCATGCCGGATTTCCGCGACTATGCCGTTGACGTACCTGCGCCTGGCGCCGGAAGCGTGGGCGACACCCACCGGCTGGGTCGCTTCCTGCGCGATGTGATCAAGCTTAATGCCGAGCAACGGAACTTCAGAGTGTTTGGGCCGGACGAGACGCTGTCCAATGGGCTGGAGGCTCTCTTTGACGTGACCCAGCGCCAGTGGGAAGCCGACATCCGGCCCAATGATGAGTTCCTGGCGCCCACCGGCCGCGTGATGGAGATGTTGAGTGAACATCAGTGCGAGGGTTGGCTGGAAGGCTACCTGCTGACCGGGCGGCACGGGCTGTTCAATTGCTATGAGGCCTTCATCCACATCATCGATTCCATGTTCAACCAGCATGCGAAATGGTTGAAGGTGTCGGCTGGTCTTGACTGGCGGCCCACGATTGCTTCACTCAACTACCTGCTGACCTCGCACGTCTGGCGGCAGGATCACAATGGCTTCACCCACCAGGACCCTGGTTTCATCGGCCTGGTGATCGACAAGAAGGCGGAGATCGTCCGCGTCTATCTGCCGCCCGATGCCAACTGCTTGTTGTCGGTGATGGATCACTGTCTGCGTAGCCGTCACTACATCAACGTCGTGGTGGCTGGCAAACATCCATCGCCGCAATGGCTGACGATGGATGCGGCCGTGAAGCATTGCGCAGAAGGCATCGGCGTCTGGCAGTGGGCGAGTAATGATCAGGGAGCCGAGCCCGACGTTGTCATGGCCTGCTGCGGTGATGTCCCGACGCTGGAGACGCTGGCCGCCGTCTCGATTATGCGCGAGCATCTGCCCGGCCTGAAGATCAGGGTGGTGAATGTGGTGGATCTGATGAAGCTTCAGCCTCCATCGGAGCATCCCCACGGGCTGAGTGATGCCACCTTCGACGACCTATTCACCCGAGACAAGCCAGTGATCTTTGCCTTCCACGCCTATCCCCGGTTGATCCATCAACTTACCTACCGCCGCACCAATCACGACAACATCCACGTGCGCGGCTACAAAGAGGAAGGCACCATCACCACGCCCTTCGACATGACGGTGTTGAATGATCTCGACCGCTTTCATCTGGTGATGGACACCATCGATCGCCTGCCGCAAACCGGCGACCAGGGCTTACACCTGAAGCAACGGCTCCAGGCGAAACTGGTCGAGCATAAGCACTACATCGAAAAGAATGGGCAGGACATGCCGGAGATCCGAAACTGGAAGTGGGCGTAGGTGTTTCGAGTAGGCAGCG
>JBIKMK010000408.1:0-4580 GCA_044359315.1 Bryobacteraceae bacterium
GTTCCATGGCGAAGCCTCGCACGTCGAATGGAAGGCGTTGAAGCCAGGGGCCATGTCCGCGCAGTTACCCATGGCGAAACTATTGGTCCATCGCGTGGCCAGCCTGGACGGGGCAACGCTGACGGTGCGGGAAACATTGACCAATCAGAACCCGCTGGGACGGATCTACAACATGGTGCAGCACCCCACCATCGCCCCACCATTTCTCGACGCGAAAACGTTTGTGGATAGCAACGCAGGTCAGGGCTTTGCCCAGATCGCCCCGAATGACCCGCCGCGCCCCTGGCCCCAAGGGCAAAGCGCGGACTTGCGGCACCTGACGGGCGATCCGCTGCCGAACGTGGTCTCGTTTGTGATTGAGGCCGACTATGGCTGGGTAACGGCGTGCAGTCCAACGGCGGGCCTGATGGTGGGCTATCTGTGGAAGACCGCCGATTACCCGTGGCTGAATATCTGGCGCGATGTGAAGAATGGCCAGCCGGCCGCCCGGGGCCTGGAGTTCGGCACCACTGGTTTGCATCAACCCTACCCGGAACTGGTGAAACGCGGGTCGATGTTGGGACGGGCGCTTTATTCGCACCTGGATGCGGGTGAGTCAGTGGAACGCTCCTACCAGGTCTTCCTGAAGCCGCTGCCCCCGAAGGTGACCCGCGTCACCGGCGTGCGGCCATCGCCGGGTGGGATTGACGTCAGCTTTGCTTAGCCTGAACACCGAATACGCGCTCGATCCAGGGCGCCACCAGTTCGGCACCCGCCGACGGCAGGCGGTGCTTACCCGGAATCATCTGAAACTCCACGTCCGCGGCGCGCAGCCGCAGCCGTGAGCCGAACTCGGCGGCCACTTCACGGGGATAGAACTCATCATCGTCACGGGCGATATGCATCAGGGCGGCGGTGATGGGCTTCAGGTCCAGGGTCCCCCAGTGTTTCGGAACGCCGCCGCATAGCCCCAACACGGCCCGCACCGCCTCCGGGTACGCGCCCGCAAACCGGTAGTTCAGGCCGACCGGTTGCGAGAAGCCCATCAGCAGGGTCCGTGCCGCCGGAACGCCCGACTCCCGCTGCACATCCTCGAGCACGGCCAGCATCAACTGGTGGTGCCGGTCAATGGCTTCCGACCAGTGCGCCGACGTGCCCCAGTTGTAGCCCACTTCAGGACTGGCACTCAAAGGACGCAGGGAAAACTCATTCAAGCCCCGGGGAGCCGCTATCCAGGCGGTATCCCCAGTCAAGCGCCGGGCATAGTCGTGCAAAAGTTGCGGCGTCTGGCCGTACCCGTGCAGCGCGACCACGGCCCAAGGGTCGGGCGATGAGCTCTCTGGCGGGGTGAACAGATAGGCCGCCGGTTGACGGATGCTGACAATGCGAGTCTGGTGCCTGGTGCTCACTCTATTGAAGATAGATCATCCGCCGATTAGGCCCCTGTAGCCGAGTGGAGTCGCGGAAGGGAGTACGGTTGTATAATGCATGGCAAAGAATTGATGGTCAACCTTCAGCTAGCCATGGAACGTGTCGGGGGAGACGAAGAGCTTCTCCAACAGGTGGCACGGCTATTTCTTGACGACTGTCCGCGAGCGTTGGGCGAGATTCGCGCGGCGATCGACCGGGGCGACGCCAAGCGCCTGGAACGCGAGGCCCATTCGCTGAAGGGCTCGGTGGCCAACTTCGGTGCCCAGCCGGTGGTGAATGCTGCGTTGGACCTGGAGATGATGGGCCGCCTGGGCAATCTGGCCGAAGCCATCCAGAAGTATTCTGCTTTAGAAGATCGCGTCCGGCTGCTGGAACCGGAACTGGCCCAACTGGCAGGCGACTAAGCCCAGCCTGGACTGGCGGCGGAGGGACGCCCCGCACCGGTGGACCAGGAAGGTTTTGCCCCCCAATCGTCATCCGGTTCACGTTCCGGTGGACGGGTGCTGCTAGAATGAAACTTCAGTTCCTTTCTCACCATGGATTCCTCCTCACTCCGGGATATCGTTTGCGCTCACAGTCCGGATTCGGACGACGCGTTTATGTTTTATGGCTTGGCGACGCGCAAGATCCGCTCGTCACTGGTCAACTTCAAGCACGTCTTGAGCGACATTGAAACGTTGAACGAAAAGGCCCGCCAGGGCGTTTACGATCTGACGGCCATCTCCTACCACGCCTACCCTTACGTGGCGGACAAGTACACGCTGATGGCCAGCGGCTCCAGCATCGGTGATGGCTACGGCCCGATGGTGATCGCTTCCGGCAACCTGGACCCTGATGACCTGAAGGGCAAACGCATCGCCATCCCGGGCAAGATGACCACCGCCTATCTGGCGATGAAGCTCTACCTGCCGGATTTTGAGCCGGTGGTGGTACCTTTTGACAAGATTATCGACGCCGTCACGGAAAAGTCCGTTGATGCCGGCCTGATCATCCATGAAGCGCAGCTCACCTACGCCAAGGGCGGCTTCCATAAAGTGGTCGATCTGGGCGTTTGGTGGAAGAGTGTCCACAACCTGCCGCTGCCCCTGGGTGCCAATGCCCTGCTCCGCAGCCTGCCGTCTGAAATCCAGAGCGAATGCTGCCGTCTGATGCGCGATTCCATCCAGTTCGCGCTGGACAACCGCGACCAGGCGCTGGAGTACGCGCTGCAGTTTGCGCGCGACATGGAGCCGGCACTGGCCGACAAGTTCGTCGGCATGTACGTCAACCACTACACGGTCGATTGCGGCGATGTGATCCCCAAAGCCGCGCAGTTGCTGCTGGACCAGGGCTTTGAGGCCGGACTGATCCCGCACCGTGTGCAGCTGGAATTTATTCGCTAAGCTTTTAAGCAGTTGACCACCGTGCTGCTGCCGCATCGAATCCGCCCTGCCATCCTGATGGGCGCAATCGTTCTGTTCTCCACCTGCGTCACCGCCACCGCCCAAGATGCTGAAACAAAGCAGCGGGCCAAGGCGGTTCGCGAGATGGCTAAAGAGGGCGCTCCGGCGATCGTCAAGATTGCCGCCTACCTGGACGACGCCGAACCGTTGGTGCGCGCCGACGCCGTGAAGACCATCACGGAACTGGGCACAGCCCGCTCCATTGACCCGCTGCTGAAGGCACTGGCGGATAGCGACCCCGAAGTGGTGGTCCGAGCCACGGATGGTCTGGTGAACTTCTACCTGCCGGGCTATGTCAAGACTGGACTGGCGGGCCGATTAGGCCGCGTCGGTGATGCGGTGCGGGGTAAGTTTGTCGACGAGGCCAACGACCAGGTGATTGAGCCGTGGATTGAAGTCCGTCCGGAACTGGCCCCGGCCCTGAACAAGCTGATCACCTCCTCCGCGGTGATCGAAGTACGGGCCAATGCCGCCCGCGCCGCCGGAGTTTTGCGCGTCAAGGGCAGCGTGGACGATTTGCTGGGTGCGCTGCGGTCAAAGGATTCCCGGCTGATGTTTGAGTCCCTGGTGGCGCTGGAAAAGATCCGGGAACCCCGCTCCGGCCCCCGCGTGGCCTTCCTGTTCCGCGACCCCGAAGAACGCGTGGCCATCAAGTCACTGGAAGTGGCCGGCTTGTTGAGAAGCCTGGAAACAGCCGCGGATATGCAAACCGCCTACTCGCGCGCCAGTTCGATTAAGGTGAAACGTGCCGCCCTGTCGGCCTTGGCGCTGTTGGGCCGGGCTCAGGTTCGCCCGCAGTTTGTGGCCGCGATGACCGACAAGGACGACGGCCTCCGCACCGCGGCGGCCGAAGGGTTGGCCCGCCTGAAAGATCCCGCCGATGCCCCGCAACTGGACCAGTGTCTGAATGACGAAAAGAAGATGCCGCCGCGGCTGGCCTGCGCATTTGGTTTGGTGCAAGGCGGCCGCATCGATTTAGGCGAGGCCAGTGCGCTACGGTACCTGTTGAACACGCTGAACTCAAAGGCGTGGAAAGGTGTGGCGGAGGGGTATCTGGTGGAAGCGGCTCGCACGAAACAAGTCCGCACCAGCCTGGAAGGCATCGCGCTGGGTGCGACCAAAGACGAAAAAATGGGTTTGGGACGAGTGCTGGCCGCGTCGGGAGACATCGATAGCCAGCGGATTGTCGAGCAACTGTCGCGCGACCCCGATGCGGATGTAATGAGGGAAGGCGTCAGGGCCCTGAGAATTCTCCGGGCCCGTCTGCCGTAGGTGGGATTCACCGTTGCCGTTTCCGGCAATCGGAATAACTACTTCTTCTTCTGCTGTTTCTGCTGACCGACGCGGACCTTGAACTGCTTCGCCTGTTGTTCGGCGTAGCCCTTCCAATCGAACCGCTTGGCGGCATCAGACAGGTAGGTCTGCACGTCGGCGTCCTTGGGGAGCACCGCCATCAAAGAAGCGACCTGCGTCCCGTCCGGGCTGGTGATGCGATAACGCTTAACGTTGGGAATTGCCATAACCTTTTCAGTTTAGCAGCACCAGCCGCCCTCGCGCACGCCACCATCCCCGCGCAATCCGATGGTGACGTCAAAGCATTAATAGAAAAGGTACTTGCGCCACTGGTCATCGCTGCGGCCCAACAGGCGGATCAGGTGGCGGGACGTGTGCATCGAAAAGGGCCGGGGCGGACGGTGCAGCTTAAAGCCAGCTTCCTCCGGTGTCCGG
>JBIKMK010000409.1:0-4557 GCA_044359315.1 Bryobacteraceae bacterium
AAGGCGGCGGAAGTGGCCCGCAGGCTCATGGAGCGCGGCCACACCGTCCAGGTAATCCTCACCGAGAGTGCGCAGCAGTTCATCCGGCCCCTTACTTTCGCTGCCTTAACCGGCCAAAAAGTGATCACCGGTCTCTTCTCGGAAGCCTCGCCCGAGGCCACTCTCTCCAGCTCGGTCGAACACATTGGCGTCGCCCAGGAAAGCGATCTCTTGCTGGTGGCCCCGGCCACAGCGGATCTGCTGGCCAAGTTCGCCCATGGTCTGGCATCGGACTTTCTTTCCACCACCTATCTGGCCTTCACCGGACCGGTCGTGCTGGCCCCGGCCATGAACTCGAACATGTGGCAGCACCCCGCTACCCAGGCCAACGTGGCCGTGTTGCGGCAGCGCCCGGGGCATCACTTGATTGCGCCCGATTCTGGCCTGTTGGCCTGTGGCACCACCGGCCCGGGACGCCTGGCGGAGCCGGATCAGATTGCCGCCTTTGTGGACGCTGTGGCCCATCCCCGTCATGATCTTGATGGCGAAACCGTCCTCATCACCGCCGGCCCCACCCAGGAGCCCCTGGACCCTGTACGCTACATCACCAACCGGTCCAGCGGCAAGATGGGCTACGCGTTGGCGGAAGCTGCACGCGATCGCGGAGCTCGCGTCGTGCTGATCACCGGACCGGTGCACATTGCGGAGCCAGCCGGTGTCGAGATGGTGCATGTCCGCACGGCGCTCCAAATGCGCGAGGCCGTGATGGAACAACTGGAAAAAGCCTCCATCATCATCAAAGCGGCGGCTGTCGCGGACTATCACGTGGTGGACGTACCGGACCAGAAGGTGAAAAAGAGCGCTCTGCGGCTGAGCCTGAACCTGGATCCCACGCCCGACATCCTGGCCGAGGCCGGACGCCGCAAAGGGGACCGGCTGTTGATCGGCTTTGCGGCAGAAACCCAAAATCTGGTGGCGGAGGCGCGCCGGAAGCTGGAAACCAAGCATTGCGACATGGTGGTGGGCAATCTGGTGAACTCCACTTCCACCGGTTTTGAGTCCGACATGAATGAAGTAACGCTGGTGATGAGCACCGGCGAAACGGTGGAAGTGCCGGCGGCTCCCAAGCGCGCGATCGCCGATGTGATTTTCGACCACGCCCTGCGCCTGCGCCTGGCGTTGCACGGGGCCCACTGATCGTGTTCGTGGCGGAGCAAGTGAGATGACACCGGAAGAAAAACGGCGCCAACTGGAGTTCTACCAGGACCTGGGCTTCACGTTCCTGTTCCGCCGCCCGGCGGGTGAGGCCTCTGCGGCCAACGTAGCGGCGTCCGAGGCTGCTGCCGCCGGCACGATAGAGATGGCGGAGCCAGTGGTGGCCCCACCCCCGGAGGCACCAGTGCCCGCCCGGAATCCATCCCCGCCGGAACCCGTCAGCATGGCTCCTGCGGCCACACCGGCACCGCCAGTGGTAGTGGCACCACCAGCGGTAGTGGCACCGCCTGCCCCCGTACCGGTGGCCGCCATGGCGATACCTCAACCGGAACCCACGCCCGCGCCCAAGCTCTCGCCGCCAACGCCCCTCATTGAACCCATGCCTGAGTTGTATACCTTGCCCCCACTTGAACCCGCCGATGATTCGATGCTGAAGATCCGCGAGGACATTGGCGATTGCCGCCGGTGCCGCTTGTGCGAAGGCCGCACGAAGATCGTCTTCGGCTCCGGCAATGAGCAATCGCCGCTCGTCTTTGTCGGCGAAGGCCCCGGCGCCGATGAAGACCAGCAAGGTCTGCCGTTTGTCGGCCGTGCCGGGCAGCTGTTGACGCAGATGATCGAAAACACCGCGGCCAAAGAAGGCATCGCCATCACGCGCCCGGATGTCTACATCTGCAACGTCGTCAAGTGTCGCCCGCCGGAGAACCGGACGCCGCAACCGGATGAGATGGAGATCTGCGGGCAGTTTCTGTCGCGCCAGTTAACCGTCATGAAGCCCAGGGCGATCTGTTGCCTGGGTGGCACGGCGGCCAAGGCGTTGCTGAATCTGAAGGAAGGCATCACCAAGGCGCGCGGCCAGTGGTACAAGTGGCGCGACGTGCCCGTGATGGTCACCTATCACCCGTCCTACCTGCTGCGGAACCAGTCCAAGGAACTACGCCGCGAGGCGTGGGAAGACCTGAAGAAGGTGCTCCACTTCGTCTACGATGAGGCCCAATAGCGTGCCGGATACGCGAGGCCTCTTCATCAGCTTTGAGGGCATCGACGGCGGCGGTAAGTCGACGCAGATGGTCCGTCTGGTGGCTCGGCTGCGCGCGATGGGCCGCCACGTGGTGGAAAGCGCGGAACCCGGCGGCAGCCGCATCTCCCGCCGCATCCGCGAGGTCCTGCTGGACCCGGCGACGCCGGAACTCTCGCCCACCACCGAAATCCTGCTCTATTTCGCCGCCCGCGCCCAGAACGTCGACGAACTCATCCGACCGGCGGTGGCCAGCGGCACCATCATCATCAGCGATCGCTTTACCGATTCGACGCTCGCCTATCAGGGCTCCGGCCGTGGCTTGGGCGAAGCGTTGGTCCGCCAACTGGACCAAATCGCCTGCCGCGGCGTCAAGCCGGATCTCACCCTCTGCCTGGATATTGATCTCGCCACCAGTGCCGCCCGCGCCAAGAAGCGAGACCGCCTGGAAGAAGAGCCCGACCAGTTCCGCGCCCTCGTCCGCGACGCCTATCATCGGATGGCCGCCGCCGAGCCCGACCGCTTCCGTCTCATCGACGCCTCCGGCACGCCCGACGAAGTAGAGCAATTGGTGTGGGAGGCAGTAGCTCCGCATGTTTAGGCACCCTTGGCCGCGCGCCGCCAATACCGCTCCCTCGCGGTCGCGGCTCGGTAGCGCACTCTTGGAACCGAGCCGCGCGCGCCAACAAGCGGGTCCAATCCTACCGAGCCGCGCGCGCCAGCAAGCGGGTCCAATCCTACTGAGCCGCGCGCGCCAGCAAGCGGTCTGGCCGGTCGCAGGATGGATTTTGCCATGCATGACCAAGGCGGCCCCCCATGTTTGACGGCCGCGTCCGCGAACCATTCTGGGGCAATGCCGGCGCCGTCGCGACGCTCGAACAGATGGTGTCCACCGGCCGTATTCCGCAAACGCTGCTGTTCAATGGACCCGAAGGTATCGGCAAGGCAACCCTCGCCCGCCGCTTTGCTGCCGCCGTGCTGGGTGAAGCGGGCAAAATCGAACAGGACGACCTTTCGCTCCCGGCCAACCTGGAACGCATCAGCGAGCGCGAAAAGTGGACCTCGGAGAAGCGCAACGAAGAGCCGCTGTTCTTCGCCACCCAGTCCGACTTCGTCACCTTCCCGCCCGACGGACCGATGCGCCAGATCGGCATGCCGCAGATGCGCTTCCTGCGGGAACAGGCCCAATTTGCCCCTCTGCACGGCTCGCGCCGGGTGTTTCTGATCGACGGGATTGACCGGGCGAACGACCAGGCCGCCAATTCGCTGCTGAAGACTCTAGAAGAGCCGCCGCCGCACCTGGTGATCATCATGACGGCCACCAACGCCTATGATCTGCTGCCCACCATCCGGTCACGCTCCGTGCCCGTCCAACTGACGGCGCTGGGTCCGGAGGAGATGCAGAGTTTCCTCACGACGCAGGCCAAAGTGGACCGCCCCGAGAGGCGGTTGGCGCTGGCCAACGGTTCACCCGGTCAAGCACTGTCGATCGACCTTGATCTCTACGACAAGCGTCGCGGAGCCATGCTCGCCCTGCTGCGCGTAGCCGCCGGGCAGGCGGCATTTAGCACCTGGGTGAAGTACGCGGAATCGATTTCAGCCTCCAAATCTGAAAAGCTGGATGAACTGCTGCGAGTGCTGGAGATACTGCTGGAAGACCTGTTGCTGCTGGCCCACGGCAACCTCAACATCCGCAACGTGGACCTGCAGCGGGACCTGCAACAGCTTTCCGGCACCGTCACCTTTGCCTGGATCCGGCTGGCGGTGACGCGCGTGGAGGCGCTGGGCCAACTGGTGCGGCGCAATATCCAGAAAGCGATTGCGCTTGATGCCTTGATCGTCGAACTCAGCCGGGCCGCCGGCGCCCGGTAGAAGTGCCGGGTCAAATTGGCCTGAAGCGCATGGGCTGGGTCGGCTATGATGGAGGAAACATTTGATCGACGATAAACGTCGATTCATCAAACCCATGGAACCCGTAAACCGCAAGCCGATCCGTAGCGCCCCCACCGGAACCGCATCCAGGCCGCCGGCGCAGAAAAAGCAAGTCCCCCCGGATCAGACCAATGCGGAGAACTTCTACTATCTCAAGCAGATGCAGTCGAAGACCGAGATGATTTTTGTTCTGCGGGATGGCGAAGTGATTAAAGGCGTCATCGAATGGTACGACCGCGCCAGCCTGAAGGTAAACCGCGAAGGTGCGCCCAACCTGTTGTTGTTTAAGGACAACATCAAGTACCTCTACAAGGCCTAGCAACCTAGCCCCATGCGTGAGCTTGGGGCTTTTTCGGGTTCCAGGAAAAAGCCCCAAGCTGACGCATGGGGCTAGGCGGACAGCCCCCTAGCCC
>JBIKMK010000023.1:0-15463 GCA_044359315.1 Bryobacteraceae bacterium
CAAACGCCACCACAAAGAACAGCAGAATGATCACTTCCGGGGTTGCCCGCTCCAGGCCCAGCAGTAAGCGCACCGGCAACCTTAACCAAGTGGGCGAGATGTTGCTGGCTCCGGCCAAGCCAATCGGGACCGAGAGCAGAAAGCCGACCAGCGTCGCCGTCGCGGCTAACAGGACGGTGGAGCCGGCTTCCGGCAGTAGTTCCCGCCACGCGCTCCAATCCGGGGGAAAGAAGCCGGTCAAGATCTCCCCCACCCGCATCGCCCCATCGAGCAGCCCGTCCAGCTTGACCTCGCATCGCTGAGCCGACCATAGGGCCAGCGCGGTCAACATCGCGAATCCGGCGCAACGCCACATCAGCTGACGGGACGCGGAATAGCCGGCGATCACGCGTGTACCCCTTGGCCCAACGTGGCGATCTCGGCGCCATAAACATCGAATAGCTGGGCGGGGGAAAGTGCGGGCGGCCCGTCGTAGACCACGCGGCCTTCGCGGATTCCAATCACGCGCGTGCAATAGCGGCGCACCATCTCCGGCTGGTGGAACGCACCCACCACCAACTTCTCACGCGCCAGTGTTTGCAACATCGCCATCACCGCTTCCGCATTGCGAGGGTCCAGGCTGGCAATCGGCTCATCGGCCAAGTAGAGCGCCGGTTGTTGATGCACCGCCCGCGCGATGGCCACGCGCTGCATTTCGCCCCCGCTCAACGAGCCGGTGACGCGGCTGGCGAACGTTGCCATGCCCACTCGTTCCAGCGCGGCGTAGGCTTCCCGCGCCTCAGCATCGGTGAACCCATAGAGCCAACTGCGGAGCGGTGAAATGGAGCCCAGCCGGCCGATCAACACATTCTCGATCACGGTCAGCCGCTTCACCAGTTGCAGCCCTTGGAAGATGACGCCCATCTGCCGCCGCAGTTGCCGCAGCTCGCGACCGCGGGCCTTGGTGACGGAACGCGGGCCACCGGTTCCCGTGTCCAGCAGCACCTCGCCACCGGTCAGGCTGGTCAAGCCCACCATGGCGCGAATGGTCAGCGTCTTGCCCGCGCCACTGGCGCCCAGAATGCCGACAAATTCACCCAGCTTCACGCGGAAGGAAACACCGTTGAGCAGCACCTTGCCGGAAGGCAGCTTCTTTTCGAGTTGGCGCGCTTCAACCATGCCGTATTGCCTTCGCGGGCGCTATTCCACCAGCCGCATCGTGGTCTGGCTGCGCGCGATCTTGCGCAGCTCATCGTAGGTAGCGTCGCTAGCGGGGTAGTAACAGAAGTCCGGATATTGCGTGGTTACCTGCATCTCCTTGGCGAGCACCGGATCAGCATCGGCCAAGCCCAGAAACGCCGCGCGAATGCGGTCCTTGATCTCCTGCGGGATGTCCTTGCGGACAACGACGGGGCTTTGCGGAATCTTGCTTGAGACCCAGAGGTAGCGCAATTCGCCCGGCTTGATCTTGCCCTTGCTTTCGAGAATGCGCACGATGTTGGGCATCATCGCCCCGGCGTCGACCTTTTTCCCGAGTACGGTGTAGGCCGTCGTCAAGTGGTCGTTGGCATAGTGAATCTTGCGGAAACGCTTCTCCGGGTTGAAATCACGGCCTTCCATGTACGCCCGCGGGATCAAGTGCCCGGAAGTCGACCCCGGATCGACGAAGGCGAAGGTGTACTTTTCCGCACTGGCCAGCAGCTCATCAATGGTCTTGATGGGAGAATCGCCACGCACCAGAATCGATGATTCGTACGTGCCGGGCCCGCCAGACTTCGTGCCGGGAATAGCAATGGCCTCCGCGCCGGCTTTCTGGGACGCGATCAGATAAGCCATCGGGCCCAGCGTGGCGGCATCAACCCGTTTGGCCCGCATCGCCTCGATGGCGGTTCCGTAGCTAACCCCCATCACCATTTCCACCTTCATCTTCAGCGCCTTCTCCAAGTAGGTGTGCAGCATGTTGACGCGGCGCTTGGATGCTTCCACGTCGTCCGCACTGACGTTGTAAGAAAACTTCAGCGTGTCGAACTCCGCTTTCGGTTTGCTGGCACAGCCGGTGAGCAGGACTGCGGCCGCCACCGTGGCGATCCCGCCGATCAGAGTGCTACGCATAGACTGCCTCCACGATTCTGCCTTCGCTCAACTGCAACTGGCGGCCGGCCAGCCGCTCCATGGTGTAACCGTCATGCGTAATGACAAGCATCGATGTGCCCTGTTGCCGCAGTTCGCCAATCATCTCGATCACGGCGTTCTTGGTCTCAAGATCAAGTGAGGCGGTGGGCTCATCGAGCAGCAGCAAACGCGGGCTGGCCACAATGGCACGCGCAATGTTCACCCGCTGTTGTTCGCCGCCGCTAAAGGTAGCCGGAAAGCCATCCCACAGCTCCTGGGGCAGCGACAGCCGCTCAAACATGCCACAGACCTGCGCTATCGCCACGGCCCGATCCACGCCCTTGCGCAACAGCGGCTCCGCCACTAGATCCATGGCCGCCACGCGCGGAATCACTTGCAGAAACTGTGAGCAGTACGTCATCTCGCGGCGTCGAATGGCCAGCACGGCGTGCTCATCGGCGCTGGCCAAATCAACCCGTGCACCCTCGGCCGTGCGGAACCAGATGTGGCCCGCCGACGGCAGATAGGTGCGGTAGACGCACTTCATCAACGTCGATTTGCCGGACCCGGACTTGCCCGCCAATCCCAGCACTTCACCCTCACGAAGATCGAAGTTGATGCCCGCCAGCGCCGGTACCCGTTTGCCCTGCCGGATGTGCAGTTCAAACGTTTTGGCGAGGTCGTGTATCTGAAGCAATGGGGCCATCGGTGTCCTCTCTAGAGCAGCGAGCTCACCAGCAGCTGCGTGTAGGCGTGTTGCGGATCCTGCAGGATCTGGTCCGTCAGCCCGGTTTCGACGATGCGGCCATGCTTCAGCACAATCGTCCGGTCGGTCAACATGCGGATGACGCCCAGGTCATGCGAGACCACAATCATCGAGATCCCTAAGTCCGCTTGCAACTGCCGGATCATGTCGAGCACCTTGGCCTGCACCGAGACATCCAGGCCGCTGGTAACTTCATCCAGAAACAGCAACGGCGGATGGTTGGCGATGGCCTTCGATATCTGCACCCGCTGCTGCATGCCGCCGGAAAACGTACGCGGCGTTTGATCCATGCGTTGCGTGGGCACTTCGGTGCGTTCAAGCAGCCCCAGCGCCCGCTCCCGCATCCGGCCGACGTGCATCTGCCCAGCCATGATTAGCTTCTCAGCGATGTTGCCACCCGCGCTAAAGCTCAGGTTCAGGCCATCGCGCGGGTTCTGGTAGACCATGCCCAGAAGGTGATTGCGGACGTAGCGCTTGCGCTGGCCGGAGAGCTTCAGGATGTTCGCTTCGCCGTCGTCCACCGGGCGGAACAGCGCCTGGCCCGCGGTGGCTTCCAGGTCAAAGTAGAGCAACTGGACCAGCGTGCTTTTCCCAGACCCGCTTTCTCCCACGACGCCCAGCACTTCGCCGGGATAAAGGTCGAAATTGATGTCCGCGCAAGCCACAATCGCGCCCGTGCGGGAGCAGATGTTGGTGTTGGCCTGCGGACCCGTCCGGTCCACGGAGCCGCCATCGGGTTCACCGTGGATCTTGGTCAGGTTCCGCACCCGCAACAACCAGCTATTGGAATCGATGCTCATGCGGGGTTCTTGAAAAGCCTCTGCGGCGGGCGGGGGGCGGCGGAGCGGACCTTGTCCAGGAAGT
Organism: Bryobacteraceae bacterium; assembly: GCA_044359315.1. Taxonomy (GTDB): domain Bacteria; phylum Acidobacteriota; class Terriglobia; order Bryobacterales; family Bryobacteraceae; genus JAPKYZ01. The sequence continues at coordinate 3,722 of JBIKMK010000023.1, forward strand.
TGCTGTCATTGATGACAAACTTGCGCGACCCGTCGGACTCGTAAATCTCATCGAGGAACGCCTCGCCTTGCCCCGAATAAGAGCAACGCGTCCCGCCCCAGTCTTCAACCCGGAAGCGGACATCTTCAAATTCCAGCGGCTCCACCAGCGTGTGCGGCGGCACGGCATAGATCCGCTTCTCGCGGCCCGCGCCGAATAGGTACAGGCACCGGGCGTGGCTGAGATTCGGCACATCCCAGCGGGGGATCGGCGAGGGTGACATCAGATAGCGGCCATTCACTTTCACCGGAAAGCCCGCGCCGCGCATCAGGGAGCCATAGCGCACGTAGGACTCATACAGCGATACCCACATCCGCGCGTAGTCCGCCTCCGCATGCATTTGCCGCGTGCGATTTTCGAGGCGCTCCACTGTCCGCAGTACCTCCGGCTGGGGCACCTGGAAGACCAGGATCTGCTGCTCAGTGAGGATCTCTTCCGGAATGCGGTGCCGGGTTTGGATCAGCGTGGCTTCGGCGGTATCGGTGGTGGTGCCGCAGCCGGTCATGCGGTGGACAAATTGACGGATGTTGCAGGCATTGACGCTGGCATCGCTGCCCTGGTCGATCACCTTCAGCGTATCTTCGCGCCGGATCAGCGCCAAGGTGATGTGCATGCCGCCGGTGCCCCAGCCGCGGGCGATCGGCATCTCGGGTGAAGAATACGGCACCTGATAGCCGGGAATCGCCACGGCCTTGAGTAGCTTGCGGCGGATCTCCTTTTTGGTGCTCTCGTCGATAAAGCCGAAGTTGTAGCTGGTGGCCAGGCGCGTGTTCTCAATCATGTCAGCGTCACCTCCACCTTGATATCGGGAGTCATGCCGGGCACCGCTTCCGCCTTGGCCGCCTCATTGACGCCCACAAACATCCGCTCCCGGATGGCCTTGGCCCGGTCCATTGATTCGCGCAGATTGTCCAGACCGGACTGGAAGGTGACGTAGTGCGGCAGCTTCAAGTGGTTGGTAAAGCCGTACGATTCCACGCCTTCGCTGTGATAAAGCGTGAACTCCTGGCTGTTGGCCGCATTCGAATCGTTGGGCTGGCGAAGCGAACTATCCAGCATCCCCATGCAGATGGCCTTCGTTTCGTTGTGCCCGAAGCAGAGGCCATAGCCGATCGACAAGTACGGCACCGCTTCCTGCTTCTTCTTGGGATTGACGGAGTTCACCATCTCGCATTCGGTGACCGTGATCCGGCCGATATAGCGCTTGCGGCCCCGCGGGTCCGTGATGCGGACGGCTACTTCGCCCATGCGTAGCTCACCCACCGTGCCGTGCCCACCGGCGGCAAAGCCACGCATCGTGGAATAGCCCAGGCACATCAACGCCCCGGTCTCGGCCCGCGCCAGCGATTGCAACACCGCGGAGCGAGGAGCGGGAAACTTCACCGCATCGCGAGTAACGTCCACCACTTGACCACTTGATTCCTCGCGCGCATCGCGCCGCATCACGCCTTCGGCCAGCAGCAGGTCAATCACCTTGCTGAACTGCTCAATCTCGGGCAGTGGATCGGCCGCGCTCTCCTGCCGGAACGCTTCGACAAACTCCGCCGCGGAAGCGGGGGTCTCGTCCGCCACAGCGGGGTCAAACAACCGCTGCGTATAGTCGCGGGTGGGGCCCAGAATCTGCCCGCCCGGGATGTCACGGAAGGCCGACGAGATGCGGCGTTTGACGAACATGTCGCGCGTCGCGATGACGTCGGAATAGTAGCGGCGGCTCAGCGTCGCCCGGTAGGCTCGCAGCACAAAGGCCGCCTCAAAAGCGTCGCCCTCCATCTGCTTCAGCGCCAGCGCCGCGTGATCCGGAGCATACAGCGACCCCTCGCCCATCACTTTGTCCACCAGGATGCGCATCTGGGTGCGGATCTGCGCCACTTCAATCGGCGCCGTTTCGCCCCGCAAGCGGAAAAACTCCACCAGGCGCGCCGCATTGGCGATGGCCTCTTCACCGCCTTTGACTGCTACATAGCCCATGGCATCACTCCCATTCGAAGCTCGATGAACGCGGCAGGCACACCAAGCGCGACTCACACGTGAAGATGGCATCGACGCCCAGCGGATATTCGGAATTGGCCGAACGCAGCGTGGCCAGCCAAACCGGATGCAGCCCCTTCACGTAGAAGATGGCCGCGCCATCGATCCCGGGGCCTTGGGCACGCACCGCCAATCGCCCAACACCGGGTTGGCCGCTTAGTTCTTCAACCGCAACAATCGCGGTCCCACCCTGGTCGGGGTATTCGAGCGATCCGCGTTTCATCACCGCCAGCTGTTGCTCGCCTTCATCCCCGGAGCCAAAGAAGACAAAATCCGCCTCCGCCATGGACACTGCCTCGCAGCGGGTGTTCACCGCCAAGTAGCGCAAGGCGGCCTCCGGAAGCCCGGTCACCGCAAACCCCGTCTCAGCGCTCAACAGCGCCAGCGCCACCGCGGCGGAGGCCACCGGTAAACCGGGCGGCGGAGCCAGCGTCAGTTCGCCAAAATCATGAATTGTGGCCGGCCGCGCCATCGCCGACAGCAACACGCGGAAATCCCGCGCGGCGTCAGTGACTTCGTCGTAGGCACTTTCCCGAGTGGCCACCATCTATTCCTGCTCCAACAGCTTGAAATCCACCTTGGTCCGCAATACCTGCCCAAACTCGCGCCGATCACGCTCTTCCAGCAGCGCGCCCTGTTGTGTGAAGAATGCCGTCAGCAATCCGGCTTCCGCCCCGCTCTCACGCAAGGCATCCACTACCGCCATGCAATAGCTTCGCGAGATCTCTTCACCCAGGCAGACGCCGAAGCCGGTGACACCGTCCACCGTGACCTCGCATTCCGTGGACAACGCCTCGCCCAGATAAAACTGCTGGCTTTCGAGCGAATCCTCCGCGCGGATCATCGTGAGGCACACGGACGGAGATCGAACAATTTGCACCTGATGGGCGGACTCCAGCTTGCGCACCAACTCCTGCAAGACTTCGAGGTCGCAATGGCACAAGACCTGATCAGGATCAGTCGCGTCGAGCCCCGGAGAGCTGAGGTTCACTGGTTGCATGCGGGGCTGAGGATTCTGCGGATTGCGTCCGTCAAGGACAGACGTTCCATGATGGTAGCGCCAGATTGTCACGAAAACATGACGGTTGCTTCAGCGCTGCGTGAACGCTCACATTTCTTGGTTGGACCGCCGCAAGTGATCGATTATGAATGCTTATGGTCCGATTAGCGCCCCAGTTGTAGCCAGAGACCACGACGTCTGGATTGATACGCAAACTGAATCACAGCGTTCAAACAATGTCTTGGACGCCCAGGAAGATTGGCGTTACGCTCAATCCAAGTGTTCGAACTGGAGAACCGACCAGAAAGGAGCAATGGCGGAACAAGTCACTTTCACCTGAATGTCACGAGGGCCGTCAGCCCTTCTCGCTCGCAATGCCTCGCTGCGCTGCTGTGGAGGCTGATTGGTGACGCCGGAACACCGGGACCGAGAAGGTTGGATTGGACTATTCGGAGAACTCTGCGATTTGCGTAACACGGCATTGCCCGCTATTGCCCGCCGGGTCAGACAGAGCACCGTAAAGCGTGGTCTCCATTAGGGTGTTCTGGCGGAGAGAGAGGGATTCGAACACTTGGAGCTCCTTTACTCACTGCAACTTACAGATTCCTCATTGCCGTGATTGCCAGGAGTGCCATCGGTGCCGTGGCGCATTGCTCACCATTGCTCACGGGCAGGGCGAATCGACGTCAGCGGGGTTCCAGCGTATCGGTCAACGGCACCTGCGCAACATCACCTTAAATGCCCGGCAGCGTAGGAACCTTGAGACGCGCCGACCGCCCCAACGGCGCTTGACCTGCCGCTCCAGACACGTGGAACCTTCGCTGCGGTGGAGATCGACAATTAGCCAACCGGCTGGATAGAATACTCGGATAATATATACAATATCCGTAGGTACTATCCAATGCCAATCGCTGACGTCAGCCTCGCCAAAGCCCGCCATGTGTTTACCGAACACAAAGGCATGCTCCGTACCAGCGACGCTATTCGTCTCGGCGTTCACCCTCGGATACTGTACAAGCTCCGGGACCGCGGTGAACTCGAGACAGTGGGCCGTGGGATCTACCGGCTCTCCACCGCTCCGGCGCTCACCAGCCCCGACCTCGTCTCCGTCGCGATCCGGATACCGCGTGCCGTCATCTGCCTGATCTCGGCGCTTGCACACCACGGCCTCACGACCCAGGTGCCCCATGCCGTGGATGTGGCGCTGCCCAGCCACGCGCAAATCCCCAAGCTCGATGGCATTCCGCTACGCGTGTTCTGGTACTCCGATCCGTCCTTCAGCGCCGGCCTCGAAGTCGTCTTGATCGACCAGGTTCCAGTTCGAGTCTATTCGCCGGAGAAGACAATCGCCGACTGCTTCAAGTATCGAAATAAGATTGGGCTCGACATTGCCATCGAAGCCCTGCGGGCTTACCGTGAACGCACGCGGAAGCTGGACTATCAGGCTATATCCAGGTTTGCAAAGGTCAACCGGGTGGAAAAGGTGATGCGTCCGTACCTAGAGGCAACACTATGAGTGGCCGCGATCTGGGCGCCTCCGTCCGCCAACGTCTGCTGAACCAAGCCCGCTCTCAGGGCCGGCCTTTCCAAGAACTGCTGCAATACTTCGCCATGGAGCGGTTTCTCTATCGCTTGGCGAAGTCACCATTCACGGATCGGTTCGTTCTGAAGGGTGCCCTCTTACTGACCGCTTGGAGAGCGCCTGCTGGCCGGCCGACGATGGACATTGACCTAGCAGGCAAGACCGACAACGAGTTGGAGCACATTCGGTCGCTGATTGGTGATGTCTGCGAATTCGGCACTGAACCTGACGGCATCGAGTTTCGGGGCGCCTTGATCGAGGTGCAGCGCATCAAGGAAGACGCGGAGTACGAAGGTGTCCGGGTCCGATTCAACGCGGCCCTCGCCAGGGCGAGAATCCCGATGCAGATCGACATCGGTTTTGGCGACGTGATCGTCCCGCACCCAACACAGATCGAGTACCCAGCGATGCTGGAGTTTCCGCCGCCCGTTCTCATGGCCTATCCAAAGGAGACAGTGGTGGCGGAGAAGCTCGAGGCCCTTACCGTGCTCGGGCTCCTCAATAGCCGCCTCAAGGACTACTACGACATCGCCCTGCTGGCGCGCCTGTACCCTTTTGACGGCGACACTCTGGCCGAAGCCATTCGGTCGACCTTTCGGCATCGCGGCACTACAATCGAAGCGGCCCCAGTTGGATTGACCGAAGCTTATAGTTCCGACCAAGCCCGAACCATTCAATGGCGAGCCTTCGTCCGTCGGAGTAGATTCGAATCCGAATCCAGCTTGGACGAGATCGTAGCGCAGGTGCGCCGATTCGCCTCGGCACCTCTGACGGCGATTGCTGGGGAGCAACCATTCCAACTGAAGTGGAGGCCTGGTGGACCTTGGGAGTGAACCCAACGCCACCGCGCACTGCAAGGGCTCTGCCGGGATCGGACTATGATGTTGCACTTAACCGCAACACTTCGGCTCTCGCAAGTCCCCGAGTCGGGCAGGTCGGCAAGCGCGCATCGCGCACTCCAGGCGGTCATCCAAGTGCCGGTCGTTCGCTGGCAGTCAGCTCCCGTGGAACTGATACGTAAACTGAATCACAGCATTCAAACTATGTATTGGACGCCAAAACGAATTGGCGTTACGCTCGATCCAGTTGATCGGCTAGAGCGAAGAATCGAATCGAAGAAGGGAGCAGAACCAGGGCAGCAATCGTTCGACCAATTGCCCACTTCCGATGGCGCACGGTACCTAATCGGTGATCGCCCGATCACCGGGCCAGGAATGCGGATGGAAATTCAAGGGAGTTCTGCGACTTGCGCAAGGCCGCATTGCTCGCCATTGCTCACCAAAACCGACGACATCCATTTAAGTGATTGATTCTATGGATGTTATTATGGCGGAGAGAGAGGGATTCGGACTCTTGAGGGGCTCGTGGAATCTGCAACTTACAGATTCGACATTGCCGTAGCTGCCATAACTGCCAGGAGTGCCGTGGCGCATTGCCCGCTATTGCCCGCTGGGCGGTCGGTTGCGCTCAGGGCTTGAGTCGGCTGAGGCTCCGCTCATAATGGTCGGACCTCCTGGTCGGAAGCGTTGCATCGGCATGCGCTTCTGAGTAGAATGCCGAGTAGTGAAGTTGACGGATTTCCTGCGGCGGACTGAAGGCAAGACTCTCGAGTTCAAGCGCGACCTTTCCTCTCCTGATGGTGTGCTGAGAACATTGGTCGCTTTTGCGAACACAGCGGGCGGAACACTCCTCGTTGGCGTTGAAGACGGCTCCCGTCGAGTCTGCGGCATTCCAGATGTTCTTAAGACAGAAGAGCGGCTGGCAAATCTGATCTCGGACTCGATTCATCCTGCGCTGGTTCCTGATATCGAGGTTGTGCACTGGCGCAATGTGAACGTGATCGCGGTCAGCGTTTACCCAAGCAACACTCGGCCCCACCACTTGACGGGCCTCGGCATCGAACGGGGAACTTTCGTCCGCGTAGGATCTACCAATCGAAAGGCCGGCACCGCACAGATTGATGAACTCACGCGATTGAATCGATTGGAATCGTATGATGAACAGGCCATCCCGACCCTGAACTCGGAAGCCCTGGACCTCCGAGTAGCTTCCGAGTTGCTTTCGAATCACAAGAAGATCACACCCCTCGTTTGGAGGACACTTCGTGTCACCACGGAACATCAGGGCCGCCAAGTTCCCACGATTGGAGGACTTCTTCTTTTTGGGAAGGATCGATTCGCGGCCTACCCGGACTCCTGGATTCAGGTTGGCCGGTTCGCCGGGATTAATAAGTCGCGAATCATCGATTCGGCGGAAGTCCGGTCGTTGCTGCCAACGGCGGTCGAAGAAGCGATGGCATTTGCCCGGAAACATCTGATGGTTGAGTCCGTCATTGAAGGTGTGCGTCGGCAGGAGCGATGGTCTGTTCCGCTGGTTGCCATTCGAGAGGCGGTCGTGAATGCTGTCGTGCATGCGGACTACGCGCAGCAAGGAGCGCCCATTCGGCTGGCGGTCTTCGATGACCGCATTGAAATTGAGAACCCGGGGCTCCTGCCCTTTGGACTGACGATTGAAGACATCCAGCGCGGCGTTTCAAAGTTGAGGAATCGGGTTATTGGGCGTGTGTTTCATGAGTTGCGGCTGATCGAGCATTGGGGAAGTGGCATTCAGCGAATGAGTACGGCGTGTGAAGAGGCGGGGCTCCCTACTCCGAGGATGGAAGAGTTGGGCTCGCACTTTCGGGTAACCCTCTCAACGCAGCGCGTGGCGGCGGTACGAGTGGACGGACCTGACAACCAGATTCTCGATTTCTTAGGAGAGACGGGCGCCGCCGGGACCGCCGCTATCGCCAGCGCCGTAAGGCTTTCCACGAGATCTACCCAGTCTCGATTGCACAAGCTTGCGTCACATGGTTTGGTCGTGGAATTGGGCACTGGGCCGCATGACCCCAAGAGGCAGTATGCCTTGGCGGACAACTCCGCGCGAACGAAATACTAGTTCAGTCTGCGGCGGCGCGCGCATCGTTCGCCGGAATGACCGCCGACGTTGTGCCGTTAGAATCGTTGCTTCAGGCGAGGGTACACCTGATCGCTTCCATCGTTGGCCAAATGCCTGAGAACCACCGGCGCTTTCTCGTCGGATTCGAGCGGGGAGAGCCGGATTGGACCAGCCTCAACATTACCGGCGCAGAACATCTTCCCGCCGTGCAGTGGCGGCAGAAGAACCTTGTTGGCCTAAGCGCCAACCAACGGACCAAGCTCGTCTCTCAGCTCGAACAGGTGCCTTCCGAAAGACAGTTCATCTACCGCGACAGGGGCAAGTCTAGCTGCTGGACCCTGGAACGCTGGGCATTGCGCAGAAGTCATCCTCGTGGAGGCTCTCCTTCTACGCATGCCGTCAACCAAAATCGCCCCGATCCTTTCAGCACGGGCGAGTTGAGCAGGATAGGCTTGGTGATGACTGTTTCCGAGGGCGGGCAGCCCTAGACCTTAGCCATGAATGAGGCGGTCCAGACGCCCGCGCCATAGACGTCGGCGCGCCCGCTTTTCAGAGAGGGCGCGGCGAGCCGTCAAGCCGCCGTGGTTCGTGGACACCCGGTTTGACTGATACGCAAACTGAATCACAGCGTTCAAACAATGTATTGGACTGCCGAGCAAATTGGCGTTACCCTCGATTCAGTTGATCGGTTGGCGACGAATCGAGCAGAAAGGAGAAATGCTGGAACAAGCCACTTTCACCCCAACGGCCCGAAGGCGCTCAGCCCTTCTCCCTTGCAATGCCTCGCTGCGTTGCTGTGGAGGCTGATCGGTGACGCTGGAACACTGGGAGCGAGAAGGTTGGGATTGGACTATGGGGAGAGCTCTGCGATTTGCGTAACACCCCATTGCCCGCTATTGCCCGCTAGGCCACACGAGGCACTGTAACTCATTGATTTTATTGGTGCGTGTTGGCGGAGAGAGAGGGATTCGAACCCTCGTTACAGTTTCCCGTAAACACGCTTTCCAAGCGTGCGCCTTCAACCACTCGGCCACCTCTCCTTGCCTGGGAGCGGAGGTGTTTCAACCTCCGGGTACTGCTTGCAGCGACTCCGGTCTCGCGATCGCACTCTGCGAAAGTGTGCTTGCGGGCGGTGTGGCGCAACGTGACGGGCTGTGGTGCCGCGACACTCCTTTTATCTTAGCAGTTTCTACTTCAAGAGCCAGTCGCGGAAGCGCAGAAGCCAGTCGGGATTTTCGGGGGTGACACCGTCTTGACACCAGGCTGACACCGGGCGGCCTAGGGCACGCTCGAATGCGGTACGCACTTCGCTGGTCTCGCGGCGCGAGGCCAGCGCGAAATCCTGGGCCAATGTCAACGGCACATTTCCCGCAAACGCGAGGTCAGCGGCGGGCGCGGCCGCTGCAGGGGGCGATTGGGCCGGCCCGGTCCGCGTGGTGCGGGAGCTGGCAGCTGGTGCCTTGAGCGTGGGCGCGGGAGCGCAGAAATACGATTTCAAGCCCGGAATCGGCGAGCCGAAGACCTCGCCCTTCACCCCGGCGGGGACCGTCGTCTCCACCACACGAATCTCCATCGGATAGATAATCCAGCCGGCCGGGTCCATGTGAATCTGGGGTTCGATCTTGACGCGGCGTACCTCGGCGTCGCGGTCGATCCAAAGACGAAAGCAAAAAACAGCATCTTCACCGGTGGGCGCGATGATGCTATCGAAGGGCATCGGCAGTTGCTCATTGTCACGCCACAGTTCAGCTTTGGCGAACTCCTCCGGGTTCTGCCCGATGTGCACCTGGAAGGGCCGTCCGGGCGGTCCGGAGACAATCAAGTGGAAGACCGCCCAAGCCTGGCGCGGCAGGGCGGGGGAGAGCACTTCCCGGCCATTGGTGCCGGTGGTGTACTCAGAGGTGACGCGTACGCCGGGGATTGATTGTGCGGGCAGCGGCACCCCCGACACCACCACCGCGCAAAACAAAACGGGCCAGGGATTACCGGAAAGTAACGCCCTGGCCCGCTGCATGGTCATGAAGTGGCTGTTCCTTTAGGAGAGGTCGAACTTCTCGTGGTTCAGCACCGGGTCGGAGACCACGGCCACCGGGCGGCCCAGAATCTCCTCGATCTCTTCGAGGCAACTGTTGCCGGTTGACTTCAGTTCCTTGGCCACTTCCGGACTGGTGCGCAGAACGCATTCCTTCTGGTCGGACACCGCGGCCCGGATCTTGACCGCTTCACTCAAGATGTCGCCGATCACGGTTTGGACGCTGCGAACATAGCCCGCACCCTCACAGGCGGGGCACGGTTGGCACAGCGTGCGCTCCAGTGACTGCTTGACGCGCTTGCGCGTGACGGCCACCAGACCGAAATCGTTGAACTGCAGAATCTTGTAAGGCGCGCGGTCCACCCGCATCGCTTCTTCCAAGGCCTGCATCACCTTCTGGCGATTCTTGCGCTCATCCATGTCGATAAAGTCGATCACGATGATGCCGCCCAAATCGCGCAAGCGGATCTGGCGGACGATCTCCTTCACCGCCTCGATGTTGATCTTGACGATGGTGTCTTCCAGCCGCGCCGTCTTGCCGACGAACTTGCCGGTATTGATGTCGATGGCCACCAGCGCTTCCGTCTGATTGATGACGATGTAGCCACCGGACTTCAGCCAGACCTTGGGCCGCAGCGCCTTCTCGATTTCGGCCGTGATGTTGAACGAATCAAAGATGGGCGCTTGGCGCGTGTACATCTTGACGCGCGTCACCAGCGACGGCATCATGCGCTGGACGAAGCGGACGGCGGTTTCATAGACCTGTTCCGTGTCGCACCAGATGGACTTGAACTCGTCGGAGAGCTGATCGCGCAGGATCCGCTCCACCATCTCCAAATCGTGATAGATCAGCGCGGGTGCCTTCTTGCGCTCGGCCTTTTGCCGGATGTCCAGCCACAGGTTGTACAGGTACTGGATGTCGGCGGCGATCTCTTCTTCGGTCTTGCCTTCACCCGCGGTGCGGATGATGAAGCCACCCGGCAGGCCTTCGCGGTGCTTCAGCAGGATGCGCTTCAGGCGGTGACGCTCTTCGTCGCTTTCGATCTTGCGCGACACGCCGGCATGCTCGACGGTGGGCATGTAGACGCAGTAGCGGCCGGGCAGGGCGATATGCGAGGTGATGCGCGCGCCCTTTTGGCCCAGCGGCTCCTTGGCGATCTGGACCAGCACTTCCTGGCCTTCCTTCAACAGGTCGGTGATGGAAGGATGCGGGGCACGCTCGCGGTCGGGTTTCTCGGTCCGCTCTGGCCGCTCGGCCCGTTCACCGCGCTCTGGCCGATCACCGCGATCTGGCCGATCGCCGCGATCTGGCCGATCGCCGCGTTCGGTGCGCTCTGGCCGCTCGCTACGTTCTGGCCGCTCGGCCTGCTCCGGGCGCGCGGCGCGTTGTTCACCGGGAATCACGCCCTCGGAACTCACCGGGGCAGCTTCCGCTGCGCCAGTGGCGGCGGGTGCTGGAGCGCCATCACGACGCTCACCGCGGTTGAAACGGCCGCGGCCACGGCGGCGGCGGCCACCGCGCTCCCGGTCACCTTCCGGACGCTGTTCCAGGAACCGGACCGCTGGTTCACGCAGGTGGGCGGAATAGCCCATCGGCTCCAATGCTGGTTGGCCGTCTTCACCCACCGCGCCTTCTGCCGCATCGGCGGCTACGGTTTCATCGGACGAATCGTCGTCGCCCGGGTTCTCGCCCGCTGCGTCCGACATTTCCAGTTCACTCGATCCCGCCCCATCGGCGTCCAGCGAATCTACATCGTCTAGATCGCTTAAGTCGGAATCGAGCGCCTCTGATTGGCGGGCCAGCGCTTCCGCTGCGTCCTGGGCACGATCCGCGGCGTCCTCCATCGTTTCGGCGGCGGTGTGCGAAGGCGCATCGGGCTCCGGTACGGCGGCTACCAGTTCCGGCCGCTCCGGGTCGGCTTCATCTGCGGCGGCTTCCACTTGCGCATCCACGGGATCAGCTGAATGATCAGCAATTGCCCCGAACTCATGCGCGTCGGCGATCACGTCGGCTTCGCCGGTGGGTTCGATGACGTCAATCGCATCAACGGCGGGCTCGGCCGCCGCCGCGACTGGGGGAGCGCTCACCACCTCGGCCATGGTTTCTGGTTGCTGAACTGGCTC
>JBIKMK010000410.1:0-4540 GCA_044359315.1 Bryobacteraceae bacterium
GCTGGCTTAAAGTGGTGGGGCGTAGTGGTTTCAGCACCGCGATCTCGTCGCAGGCCTTGAACTTGGGGCATCGCAGGCAATCTTTCCACGCCTTTAGCGGCAGTTCCCCGCGATCCACCTCGCTGAACCCGAGTTTCGCAAAAAAGCCGGGAACATAAGTAAAGGCGAACAGCGATTCCAGTCCAAATTGCTCTGCCTCCGCCACCAGCGCCTCCACCACCTGGCGTCCGATCCCGGAGCCCTTCTCCCTGGGCGACACCGCCAAGGACCGTACTTCCGCGGAGAGCGGCGTGTAGATGCGGAGAGCGCCGCAGCCCACCAACTGGCCATCACGGTACGCCACGGTGAAATCGCGGATGCTCTCGGCCAGCTCAAACTCGGTGCGCGGCAGCATCACCCCCTGGGCGGCGTAGGCATTCACCATGGCGGTGATAGCCGGAATGTCGCCCAGAATGGCCTTGCGCAGCTCAAGCATGAATGGTGGTTCCGATGGCTTGTCCGGCCAGTGCATGGCCCGCGGCATCCGGCTGCCCCCCATGCGCAATGACGACCCGGCCCACGCCCTGGCGCAGCGCATCCATCGCGGCGGTCAGCTTGGCCTGCATGCCGCCGGTGGCCACCTGATCGGCGATCAACTGCCGGCAATCGGCGACACTCAGCGACGCGGCGGTGCTGCCATCCGCCACGCGCACCCCGGCCACATCCGTCAAAAACACCAGCGCATCAACCTGGAAAGATGCCGCACAAGCCACGGCCATCTGATCGGCGTTGACGTTGTAAATCTCCCCGGCCCGCCCGCCCGCCACACAAGCGATCACCGGCAGAAAGCCGCCCCGCACCAAATGCGTCAGCACGGCGGCATCGGAGCTGATCACCCGGCCCACCGCACCCAGGCGCGGATCCAGCTGTTCCGCCACGGCTAAGCCGGCATCAATGCCTGTCAGCCCCACGGCGCGCGCTCCGGCCCCGACAAAGGCCGAGACCAGCTGATGATTCACCGATCCGGCAAACACCTTCAGCAGTGCGTCCACCACGTCCGGTGTCGTCACCCGCAGCCCGTCCACGAACTGGCTTTCGACGCCCCGCTCCGCCAGAAACCGCGTCATCTGTTTGCCGCCGCCATGCACCACGGCTACTTCATGCTGCCCGGCCAGCTCCGCGATCTCCGCCGCCAGCCGCGCCCGCGAAACCGGCTCATCCAGCAACGTCCCACCCAACTTGATCAACGCCCGCATCGGAATTCCGGCGACCCTAGAACGGGCCGTCCGTCTCCTCATAGCCCAGGATCAAATTGAGGTTCTGCAACGCTTGCCCCGCGGCACCCTTCACCAGATTGTCGATCACGCTGACGATCACGCCGCGCCGCGTCTTGGCGTCGTACTTCACGCCGATGTCGCAGTAGTTGGTGCGCTGCGCCGACCGGATGTCCGGCACCTGCCCCGGGTCGTAGAGCCGCACGAACGGCTCATTCTCATAGCGCCGCTCGTAGATGGCGATCAGGTCTTGGGCGGACTCGATGTTCACCCCGCGGAAGTAAATCGTCTCCAGGATCCCGCGGTCGATCGGCAGCAGGTGGGCGGTGAAGCTGAACTCATGCTCTTCCAGACCCGAATTCTGCAACACTTCCGGCACATGCCGGTGGTTCAGCAATGAATAGCAGGAGAAGTTCTCGGTCACCTCGCAAAAAGCGGTCTTCAGCGACGGCTTCCGGCCCGCTCCGCTAACGCCGGACTTGGCATCGCAGACAATCCCCGCCGTGCGGTCAATGACACCGGCCGCCACCAGCGGGGCCAGCGCCAGATTGGCCGCCGTCGGATAACAGCCCGGATTCGCCACCAGTTGCGCCTGCGGGATGGACTCGCGGTAGAACTCGGGCAGCCCGTAGGCCGCCTTGGCCAGCCAATCCGGCGCCGTGTGCTCTTCCGGATACCAGCGCTTGTATTCATCCAGCGTCTTCAAGCGGAACGCGCCGCTTAGATCGACCACCTTCAAGCCGGCATCGAGAAACGTCTTCGCCAGCTCCATCGACACTTCCGGCGGCGTGGCCAACGCCACGGCATCAACACCTTCGGCTAAGGCCGCTTCCCACGTGCAGGGGATGCGCAGCGGCGGCTGTTCCCCGCGCGGCAACGGCCGGTCAGCGGAATCAGCCCGGTGCTCCAACAGGACCGGCTCGATCCCGGAATGGAAGCCCAACAGATGGACCAGCTCTTCGCCGCTATAGCCGCGATATCCAGCAATACCTACTCGATGGCTCACTTCAGGCAACCTCACTCACGGGGTGATTCATGACTATTTATACACGCTCGTGAATAATTATACTATGGTTGCCGCCGCGTGCCATTTGCCCAATCCGGCTCCGGCCACCACCGCCGGGGCGGCTATTTCTGCTCGTCGACAGACCGGTCCGCCAGCTCGCCAATAAAGGGCAGCCGCACCATCAGCCCGCGCGAGGTCTGGTAGAGCATGTACACCCAAGCCGCGAACACCGCCACCTTCAGCGGCCGGCCGATCAACCAGCCCTGCGGCAGAATCTCTTTGGTCACCAGGTCGACAATCAGCCACGTGACAAACAGGTACAGGCCCTGGAAAGCGTGGAACCGGACATCGCGCATCTGCCGGAACCGGTCAGCCGCCAGCACAAACAACGCCGCAATCCAGCCCACCATCGGTATGTAGCAGAGAATCGACGCGTTCCGGGGCGAGATATCGTCCAGACCCGTCTTGCCGCTGGGACGGCGCGGCGGCGGCACCGGGCCGGTAACCGGTTGCGCCGCGCCGCACTTGGCGCAAAACCGGTCGGCCGGCGTTACGGAGTTGCCACAACTGGAACAAAAGGCCATTGTTGTCTCGATTCCCCTACATTCTCAGGTCCACGTTCACCCGATCATACGATGCCTGGCCCTGGAATGTTCCGGTGTGATAGCATCCGCCCCATGCGTGTCATTTTTGCTTTACTCTGCACTCTACTCAGCACCGTTTCGCTCCAGGCGGCCAAGACCCTGGATATCTACTTTATTGATGTCGAGGGGGGCCAGTCCACTTTGATCGTCTCGCCGTCCGGCCAATCGCTGCTGGTGGACGCGGGCTTCCCCGGCTTCAATGGCCGTGATGGCGACCGTATCCTCCAAACCGCCAAGAAAGCCGGGGTCAAGCAGATCGACTATTTTCTGGCCACGCACTACCACCTGGACCACATCGGCGGCGTCGAGCAGTTGGCGGACCGCATGAAGATCGGCACCATCATCACCCACGGCCCCAACACCGAAACCGGCAAAGGTGCTGAAACGATGACCAAGGCCTACGAGAACGCCCTCAAGACCTCCGGCGCCCAAACGCTGGTGGTCAAGCCCGGCGACACGATCCCGCTGAAGGGCCTCGACATCAAGGTGGTGGCCGGCCGCGGCAATCAGATCACGACGGCTCTGCCGGGTGCCGGTAAGCCCAATGCGGCCTGCGCGGGCGTCGCCCAGAAAGCAGCGGACCCCACCGAGAATGCCCGGTCCATCGGCTTTATCCTCACCTGGGGCAAATTCCGCTTCATCGATCTGGCGGACCTGACGCACAACAAGGAACTCGAACTGGCCTGCCCCAACAATCTCCTGGGCGAGGTAGACCTCTATCTCACCAATCACCACGGCCTCGATTCCTCGAACGCCGCCCCACTGGTGCATGGCCTGAAGCCGCGCGTTGCCGTCATGAACAATGGCGCACGCAAAGGCGGGTCGCCCGAAGCGATCAAGACGGTCCGCAGCTCACCGGGCCTTGAAGATCTGTGGATGATCCACTATTCCATCGCCGCCGGCAAAGAAGGCAACGTGCCCGACAGCTTCATCGCCAACATCGACGAGAACGACGAAGGCTTCGGCATCAAGGTCTCAGCCGAACAAAGCGGCACCATGGTGGTCACCAACCAGCGCAACAAGTTCACCAAGACCTACGCCAAGAAGTAGCGCCCGCCGCCTACTTCACCTTCCCAAACAGTGCCGGGGCCGTCGACATCAGTTCCTCTGCGGCTCCGCGGCCATAAGGCGTGCGCTCAATCTCATAGCCGCCAAAGGAAAACTCCGGTGCCGTGGGCATATAGTCGCCCCCGACGCCGCTCGAGTACCCGCAGAACATCGTGAAGGCAAACGGTGACGCCTTTTTGAAAGCCACGCCGATCTCCGCAAACGGCTCGCCCGGCATCGAAACCATCGCCACGTCCCCAATCCGCAGCACCCGCATCTCCACCGTAACCGGTGTCTGCGGAGCGGGCTGCTTCCATTTGTTCAGCAGGTTCCGGAAGCGCCGCACACGGGCCTCGGCCTGGTACAACTTCCACGCGTCACCCGCGGCCTTCTCTTCGGCTACCTGACGCTGCGCCCGAACAATCCGCTGCTCCATGTCGGCAATCTCTTCGGGCGAATACGTCCGCCGCGGTAGCGGTACCGTCACGCGGGCAAAGCTCAACTGCGCCGGGCGCGGACCCGATACGCGCCAATGCTGCTTGGCTTGAAACGCAGTGGATTCCACAAAGCCCTCCGCTCGCGGCTGCCGG
>JBIKMK010000411.1:0-4534 GCA_044359315.1 Bryobacteraceae bacterium
CCGCGAGCAGACCAACAACTTCATGTTGGACGGCGTGGACGTCAATGATTCGATCGACAACCGCGTCGGCTATTCGCCCAACGTGGACGCGCTGGAAGAAGTGAAGGTCCTTACGGGCAACGCCGCTGCCGACTACGGCAACTCTGGCGGCGCGACCGTGATGATGTCGCTCAAGAGCGGCACCAACCAGTTCCACGGCAACGTGTTCGAGTTCCTGCAGAACAAAGTGTTGAACGCCAACGGCTATTTCCGCAACCGCGTGGTTTCGACCGCGCAGCGCACTGGCTTTAAGCGCAACATCTTCGGCGGTACGCTGGGTGGCCCGATCAAGAAGAACAAGATGTTCTTCTTCGTCGATTACGAGGGGACGATCCAGCGCGCCGACGGTCCGGCAACGGCCAGCGTGGCCCCGCAGGCGTGGCGCAATGGTGACTTGAACCAGTTCCCGAACCCGCAGATCACTGACCCGACCACGGGCCAGCCCTTCCCCAATAAGCAGATTCCGCAGGCCCGGTTCAACCCGGTGGCCCGCTTCCTGTTTGCCAACCCGAACTTCTACCCCCTGCCGAGCCAAGCTGGCGCGGGTCCCCTGGGTGTGGCCGGCAATTACGCGTCCGCCTCCGCCTCCCAGCTGAACAATCATCAGGCGGATGCCAAGGTGGACTATCGCGCTTCCGACAAGGATTCGCTGATGGCCCGCTGGTCGATCGGACGCTATGAGTCCGTTGGCAGCCAAGCGGCCCTGCCGGTGTTTATGACGTCCGGCCAGGAAGGCCCCACCACCTCTTGGGTGGGCAACTGGAACCGCACCATCTCACCGAGCATCGTGAATGAAGCCCGCTTCTCTTACTCGCAGATCAAGATCAACGACGTCGCTCTTGATTGGAGCGGCCAGTTGGGTGCGGATGGAAATGCCAAGTTCGGTATCCCCGGTGGCCAGCCGATCGCTGGCTTGAGCAGTGTCGCCCTGGGCGGCAGCTTGTCCGGTATCGGATCTGGTGCCAGCATCTCCAATACCACCGACACCAAGTACATCATCTATGACAACCTGACCCTGCAGAAGGGCAAGCACCTGATCAAGATGGGCGGCCAGTTCACCAAGTACAATCAGGACCGCTACTACGCCGGCAACAATGGCGCGCTCGGCCTGTTCCGCTACAACGGTACCTACACGGGCCTCGACTACGGCGACTTCCTGATCGACGCTTTGAACAGCAAGGGCCGTGGTGCCGTGGCTCCGCCTTGGGGACACCGCTTCTGGCGCTCCGCGCTCTTCTTCCAGGACGACTTCAAGGTGTCGCGCAACTTCACCTTGAACATTGGCCTGCGCTGGGAGTACATGCAGCCGATCTATGAGAAGGACGACCGTCAGATCAACGTCGACACGTTTGCCGGCACGCTGATCCGCACCGGTGGCCAGTATGGCCGCGCCCTCTACAACGGCTACAACAAGCAGTACATGCCGCGCATCGGCTTTGCCTATACGCCGGACATGTTCAACGGCAAGTTGGTGGTGCGTGGTGGCTATGCCTACCAGAGCTTCATGGAAGGTACGGGAGCCAATCTCCGCCTGCCCCTGAACGCTCCGTTCTTCGTCGAAACCGACTTTTCCTATGATCCGCGTACGCCGGGCTCCATCCGGTCGGGCTTCTCGGATGTGGTGACGACGGGCATCGCGCTCGACATGGCGCGTCCGGCTTCCGCCGGTGTGACGCCGCAGCTCCAGGGCCGCGCGTGGGACTTGAATCTGCGTCCCCAGACGACGGGCCAAGTCAACTTCACGATGGAGTATCAGTTCGACAACGCGACCTCAGTCCAGGCCGGTTATGTTGGCCAAAAGGGCACCCACCTGGTGGCCCCTGTCGAAGCCAACCAGCCGGTGGCGGGTACGGGTGCGTTCTCAA
Organism: Bryobacteraceae bacterium; assembly: GCA_044359315.1. Lineage (GTDB taxonomy): Bacteria > Acidobacteriota > Terriglobia > Bryobacterales > Bryobacteraceae > JAPKYZ01. Next base: position 1,905 of record JBIKMK010000411.1, read on the forward strand.
CCTGGACCAACCTGAACCTCCGCCGTCCGCTGATCAACCGGTTGCCCAACCTGGGCAACATCGCGCGCACGGAATCTTCGGCGACGATGGATTACCACTCGCTGCAGGTGACGGGACGCCGCCGCTTCTCCGGTGGTGTTGAGTTCCTGGCGGCCTACACGTTCGGCAAGACCTTGACCGACAACCTGGGCTACTACGGCTCCGGCAACACGTCGGGCGAGGGTGCGTACTGGCAGAATGCGTATGATCGCCGGTCCAATCGTGGCCCGTCGTTCTTCGACATCCGCCAGAACTTCACCATCGCCGGCACCTACTTTGTGCCGGTGGGCAAGGGCAAGAAGTTCGGCAGCGGCATGGGCAAGGCGGCGGACCTGGTGGTGGGCGGTTGGAACTCCAACTTCTCCATCGCGGCCCGCACGGGTCTGCCGATCACCGTTCGTGCGAACGACCGCACCGGCCAAGCCGTGCGCGGCAACGTCCGTGCCAACTACTACCGTGAGCTGACCATCGACGAGTCTGCTCGCACGGTGGACAACTGGTTCGGCCTGCCGGCCGACCGCTCCACGCTGTTCTGCGCGGGCGGCGTCACGGCGGTGAACGATGGCCGTTGCGCCTACGGTCAACCGGCCGACGGCAGCTTCGGCAATGCCGGCATCGGCACGGAGCGTGGTCCCGGCTTCTTCAGCGCCGACATCTCGATCGGCAAGCGCTTCAGCGTGACCGAGAAGACGTACTTTGACTTCCGTATGGAAATGTTCAATGCGTTCAACAACGTCAGCTGGGCCCCGCCCGGTGCCAACGTTGGTGCTCCGGCCAGCTTTGGTGTGATCGGTGGCCAGGTGCAGGCGCCGCGTAACATCCAGTTTGGATTGAAGTACTTCTTCTAAACTTCCGGTTCAGGCAAGAGAAAAGGGCAGGTCCTTCGGGGCCTGCCCTTTTTCCATTTGGGGGGATTTCACAACCACGGAGACCGCTCCGTTGCCGTCGCGGCTCGGTATCGGCTCTGCTTCTATTCGTCCTCAGCGTCTTGCTTGAGCGCTGGGACGGGCATGTCGGGCGTTAGAGTGGGCTTCTTGGTGTGCCAGTCCGTGGCCTTCTGGTAGGCGTGGGCAAGTGCGAGCACTTGGCCTTCCGCCCACGGGCGTCCGGCGATCATCATGCCAACCGGGACGCCTTTGGCGTTGAAGCCGCAGGGGACGGTGATGGCCGGAATACCCAGGATGTTGAACTCGGCGGTGTTGGCCAGTTCGGGGTTGGCCGGTTTCTCACTTTCGGTGCGCTTGATGGTGTCGTCGACGGTGCGCGGGGCGCGGCGCATGGTGGGCAACAGGACCAGGTCCACTTCGTTCTTGTCGAACCAGTCTCCAATGGTTCGGCGCAGCAGCATCAGTTGACGCCAACCCTTGACATACTCGAACGCGCGGGCTTCGGCCCCACGAGCGAGGTTGCGCCGGGTCGGGATCTGGTAACGGCCGGCACCGGCCTTGTAGAGATCTTCGTGATAGGCGTACATTTCGCCCGGCGTCTGGGTGCCGCGCAGGGAGGGCAGGACGACGTCTTTCTGCCCCTTGGTCATCTTCGCCGCGGCTTCGATCGCCTCTTCCACTGGCTTCAGGACGTCGGCCTCGACATGGTCAAAGAAGGGGACCCGAAGCACGCCCAGGCGCAGATCTTTCACGGGACGCTTCATTTCGGCCAAGTAGTCCGGAATGGGCCGTTCGATGGAATGGACGTCGAGTTTGTCGTAGCCCGCTAGTACTTGCAGGATCAACGCGGCATCTTCGGCCGTGCGGGTCATCGGCCCGCAGTGGTCCAGCGTCCAGACCAGCGGGATGATGCCGCGGATCGAGACCAGGCCGTGGGTGGGCTTGAGGCCCGTGATGCCGCAGAGCGACGACGGGGTGCGGATGGAACCACCCGTATCAGTACCCAGCGCGCCAAAGCACATTTCGGCAGCCACGGCCGCTCCGGAACCGCCGGACGAACCGCCAGGGTGACGGTCCAGCGCCCAGGGATTACGGACCGGGCCAAAGTAACTGATGGCGGACGTGCCACCGTTGGCGAACTCATGCAGGTTGGTCTTGCCGACAATCACCGCTCCGGCGGCCAGCAGCCGGCGGGTGACGTCGGCGTCTTCGTCGGGTACGCGGGAATCATAGACGGCGCTGGCACCGGTGGTGCGGACTCCGGCGGTGTCGATGTTGTCCTTCAAGCCAATCGGAATGCCGTGCAGCGGACCGCGCAGTTTGCCGGCCCGGATCTCCGTGTCGGCCTGGCGTGCCATGGCCATCGCCTGGGCCTTCATCACCGTGATAAAAGCGTTCAGCTTGGGGTTATAGACTTCGATGCGCTTCAGGCACGCTTCGGTCAACTGGGCCGAGGTGACGCTGCGGGCGCGGAGGCGGGCGGCGGCTTCGGACAGGGTGATGCCGCTTAAGGGTGAATCTTGAGCGGGAGCGGCAAGCGCTCCGGCGGTGGAGGCAAGGAAGAGGCGACGGCTAACGGGTCCCATTCAAGGACGTTAGCACGATGGGTGGTGGCTCGCTGCAAATGGGGGCGGGATCGGGTCACCATGGCGCTGCAGGCTCTCCAAGTACCCTTCAATGGCCTCCCGAATGTTCGCCATCGCT
>JBIKMK010000024.1:0-15417 GCA_044359315.1 Bryobacteraceae bacterium
GATTCCGGGGCGTCATCGACCTGGTGACGATGAAGGCGTTTATCTATGAGCCGGATGGCAACGGGATCGGCCAGGAAGTGGAGATCCCCGCCGAGTATGCTGAGGCGGCGCAGAAGGCGCACGGCGTCCTGGTGGAGGCGGTAGCAGAAGGGGAAGACGCCTTAATGGCCGAGTACTTTGAGACCGGCACGCTGTCGGCGGAGCACGTCATCCAGGGCATTCACGATGAGATGAAGTACAACGCCATTGTGCCGGTGCTGTGTGGCAGCGCTTTGCACAACATCGGCACCTGCCAGATGCTGCAGTTCTGCCGGATCTTCTTCCCGGCGGCCACCGAGCATCCGGTCATCCACTTGCGCCAGGGAGAAACCGAGATTGACCGCGATGTTTCCGACGCGCAAGCACCGGCGGCTTTCGTCTTCAAGACGGCCGCGGATGCCTTCCAGGGCCGCGTCACGTACTTCAAGGTTCTTTCCGGAGTGGTGCGCAATGATGCGCACTTGGTGAATTCACGCACCCACACCGAGGAGCGGCTGGCCCATATCGGCATTCCGTTCGGCAAGACGCTGCAGCCCGTGATCGAACTGCACGCGGGCGACATCGGCGTGGTGGCCAAGCTGAAGGACACGCTGACGGGCGACACGCTGGCCGACAAATCGAACCAGGTGGCGCTGGCACCGCTCCATGTCGAGGAGCCCTCGATCGCCTACGCCATCCAGGCCAAGAGCCGCCAGGACGAAGACCGCATGGCGACGGCCGTGCACAAGGTGCTGGAAGAAGATCTCGCACTCCGCTTTTTCCGCGACCCGCAGACGCAGGAGTTTCTGGTGGCCGGTGCCGGGCAGCAACATGTCGAGATCGCGGTGAGCCGTCTGCGCCGCAAGTATGGCGTCGATGTCACGCTGAAGGCACCCAAGATTCCCTACCGCGAAACCATCCGGGGCTTCGCCGATGTACAGGGCCGACACAAGAAGCAGACCGGGGGCCACGGGCAGTTTGGTGACGTGTGGGTGAAGGTGGAGCCGCTGCCGCGCGGCGCCAAGTTCGAGTTCGTCAATGCCACCTTCGGCGGCTCCGTGCCGCGCAACTTTGTGCCCGCGGTGGAGAAGGGCTTCATTGAGACGTCGGCCAATGGCTATTTGGCCGGCTACCCGATGGTGGACTTCCGGGTGACGCTCTATGACGGCAGCTATCACGATGTGGATAGCTCGGAAATGTCGTTCAAGATGGCGGCGCGAAAAGCGTTCAAGGCGGCGATGGCGCTGGCCAAGCCGGTGCTGCTGGAACCCGTGATGAACGTCACGGTGCAGGCTCCAGTGGAGTTTGCCGGAGACCTGATGGGCGACCTGAACGGCCGCCGGGGCCGCATCGCGGGGATGGAGACCAAGGGGGCCACCCAGATGATCCGCGCCCAGGTGCCGATGGCCGAAATGTTGACCTACCAAAGCGATCTGACGTCCATGACTCAAGGCCGGGCCAGCTTCACCATGGAGTTCGACCACTACGATTACGTGCCGCAGTTGCAGGCGGAGAAGATCATCGCGGCGGCGCGGGCGTCCCGCACGGGCGTCGAGGACGACGACGAATAGCCGCCGTTGCGCTGGCCACGGGACAGCTGGGCAAGGGACAGCTGGCCACGGGACAACTGTGTTATCCCCAAATGGATGACCTGCGCGAATATCCAGCGCTGCTGGATCCGGAATTGCCGGATTGCCGGTGACCGGCTTGGCCGCTTTGTGCGGCGGCCTGGTGGCGGCTTCCTGCTGGCACTGATCACCGGACTGCCGCTGGCGATCAGTGCGCAGGACGCCGCCTCGCCAGCGGCCATCGTGCGCTTGGGCCAGCGCCCCGTGTATGAGCTGCGCTCCGGGTTAGGGTCGCTGGACGCGGAGTCGCGCGCGCGGGACGTGGAAGGGCGGTTGCTGAAACTGGCCAACGACACGACGGCGCCGCTGGACAGCATTACGGCCTCAGACCTGGGCGGCGTGACGCTGATCACCGGCGGCAGCCAGATGCTGGCCACCGCCACGCCCGAAGAAGCGGCCAAGCTGGGCCAGAGCACGATGCAGTTGGGTCAGGCGCGCGCTGCCGCCATTCGTGAGGCGGTCCGTGAGTACCGGCTGGCCCGGGTGAAGCCTCCGTTGGTACACCGGATCACGAGAATCGCCGCCGCCTGGCTGGCACTGGTATTGCTGATGTGGGCGTGGCGTTGGTTGCACCGGATGGTTGAGCGGCGGCTCCAGCACTGGCAGCACCACGTCCAAGGCCGGACAGCTGACGCCAGCCAGGCGCTGAAGCTGCTGACCATCGGCAAGTTGCAGGCCGTTGAATCCCTGGTGTTCCGTCTTGCGGCCGGTCTCACGTTATTGATCGGCGCCACCGGCGCGTTGACGCTAACGCTCCAGCAGTTCACCGCCACGGAAGAACTGTCGGCCACCTGGCTCGATTGGTTCCGGGGGCCGGCGGAATCGTTGAGCCAGTCTTTTGTGGACTACCTGCCGAGCCTGGGCTTTCTCGTGGTGTGGACGATCGTGGTGGCCTACGCGATCCGGATGCTGAAGTTTGTCTCCCGTTGGGTGAGTGATGGCGTGATCGTGTTTCCTGGCTTCCATGCCGAATGGGCGGAACCGACGTACCGGATCGCGGCCTTTCTGATGGCGGCGTTCGGCTTAGTGGTGGCGTTCCCCTACCTGCCCGGCCGCGGCTCTCCGGCGTTTCAGGGAGTCTCCATCTTTATTGGTGTGCTGCTGTCACTGGGGTCCAGTTCCGCCATCAGCAACATCATCGCCGGCATCATCCTGACCTACACGCGTGCGTTCCGCCTGGGTGACCGGGTGAAGATCGGCGACCATACCGGCGACATCATCGAGAAGTCGCTCTGGGTGACGCGGGTGCGGACCATCAAGAACGAAGACATCGTCATCCCCAACTCCACCGTCATCGGCGCGGCGGTGATCAACTACACCGAAGGAAAGTACCAGGGCGGGCTGATCATCCACACCACCGTCACCATCGGCTACGACGCGCCCTGGCGGCAGGTCCACCAGATCATGACCGAAGCCGCGCGCCGCACCGAAGGCGTGCTGGCCGATCCGCCACCGTTCGTCTTCCAGACCGCGCTGAACGACTACAACGTCAGCTACCAGATCAACGCCTATACTGACCGCCCACAGCAAATGGCGCGCCTCTATTCCGACCTGCACCAGCACCTACAGGACGCCTTCAACGAAGGCGGCATTGAGATCCTGTCGCCCATGTACAACCAGCTCCGCGACGGCCACCACACGACAATCCCCGCCAACTATCTGCCGCCCAACTACCGCGCGCCCGGCTTCCGGGTGGAGCGGCCGGGCGATGCGGGGTGACCGGATTGCATGACGGCAGACCCGCGTGCGGCGGCGATATCCTGGAGGACTCATGAGTCTCCCCGAGATCATCGGCACCGCAGCGGGCATTGGCTTTCTCGCCGGGATTCGTTTGTACGCCACGGTTTTCGTGTTGGGCCTGCTGATCCGTTTCCAGGTGATTCAGCTGACCGACCAGTTTGAGCCGATGCTGCACCTGGCCTCGCTGCCCGTGCTGATCACCGCGTTTGTGCTGGCGTGCGTTGAATTTGTATCGGACAAGATCGCCTGGCTTGATTCCCTCTGGGACACCGCGCACACCTTCATCCGGCCCATTGGTGCCGTCGTTCTCGCCGTGACCTCGGTCAGTTCGATGGACCCGGGCCTGCGGACCGCGCTGGCACTGTTGATGGGCACTGTGGCGCTCTCCAGCCACACGGCAAAGTCCGCCACCCGCGTGGCCGTCAACCATTCGCCGGAGCCGTTGTCGAACATCTTTTTGAGTGCCGTCGAGGATCTGTTTCTGCCGCTGGGCATGTGGGTGACGTTCCACTATCCGCTGGTGGTGCTGGGGCTGGTGGTGGCGTTTGTCGTGGCGGTGGTATGGTCGATCCGGAAGATCATCGGGTTTTTGCGAATGCGGAAGGCGAGGGCGTGATGCTGGATATGCGGCGACGGGATCTGTTGGGAGCGGGCGCGCTGGGGTTGGCCGCACCGCTGGTGGGCAGCGCAGCCGCTCGGCGGCCCAACGTGGTGCTGATCATCTCGGATGACCAGGGCTATGGCGACCTGTCGCTGCACGGGAACCCGCATCTGGAAACGCCGCGCCTCGATTCGATTGGGCGCGATGGCGTGCAGTTCACGCAGTTCCATTCCAGCCCCGTCTGCTCCCCCACCCGCGCCAGCTTGATGACGGGCCGCTACAACTACCGCACCGGAGTCGTCGACACCTACATTGGCCGCTCCATGATGCGGCCCGGTGAAGTGACCATGGCCGAGGTCTTCCGCCAAGGGGGCTACCGCACGGGCCTGTTCGGCAAATGGCACTTGGGCGACCACTACCCGTTGCGGCCTAACGACCGCGGCTTTGAAACCACCGTCAGCCACTTCGGCGGCGGCATCGGCCAACCCTCCGACCCTCCCGGTGGCGAGCGCTACTTTGACCCGCTGCTCCAACGCAACGGTGTCCCAGAGCGGTTCCGCGGATACTGCACCGACATCTTCTTTGATGAGGCGATGCGGTTTATCGAGACCAATCGCACGCGTCCATTCTTTACATACATCGCCACCAACGCCCCACACACGCCGCTGGAAGTAGTGGATGAACTGGCTGCGCCCTACCGTCAGAAGGGCCTGGATGAAACCACCGCCCGCATCTACGGCATGGTCCGCAACCTCGACCAGAACACCGGACGCTTGCTGGACCAGTTGAAGAAGCTCCGCCTGGAGCAGGACACCATCGTCGTCTTCATGACCGACAACGGCCCGCAGCAGACGCGCTACAACGCCGGGATGCGCGGACTGAAGGGCACCGTCTACGAAGGTGGCATCCGCGTACCCTGCTTCCTGCGCTGGCCAGGACGGGTTGCGCCCGGGACAAAGGAAAACCGCGTGGCGGCGCACATCGATCTGCTGCCCACGCTCGCGGGCGCTTGCGGTCTACCACTGCCGAAAGTGAAGATCGACGGCCGCGACTTGCTCAAACCCGCCGAACCCAACCGCACGCTCTTCTTCCAATGGCACCGCGGCGATGCGCCGGAGCTGTGGCGGCAAGCCTGCGCGCGAACGCAGCGCTGGAAGCTGGTGGAGAACAAGGAACTCTTTGATCTCGAAGCCGACCCGGCGGAATCCACCAACGTGGCGGCCAAGAATCCGGAAGTGGTAGCGCAACTAGACGGCGCCTATCGCGCCTGGTTCGCCGACGTGGGCGAGAAGGGGTACGACCCCATCCGCATCCCCATCGGCACCGCACAAGAGAACCCGGTGATGCTGAGCCAGCAGGACTGGCGTGGTCCGCGAGCCTCCTGGGGCCCGGACGCTCTGGGGCACTGGGAAGTGGACGTCGCCCAAGCCGGTAAATATGAAGTCAGCTTCCTGATGCCACCACAAGGTGCGCCCACGAAGCTCACCTTCCGGCTGGGCGGGGTTGAGCGAGTGTTGCCGGTGACGGGCGAACTCGTCACGGCAAGGATTGCAAGCGTCGAGCTACCGGCCGGTCCGGCGCGCTTGGAGGCGATTTTGGATGTGGCAGGCAAAACCCGCGGCCCGCGCTTTGTGTCTCTACGGCGGCTAGAAGCGCCCGTGAAGTAGGCGCATCGCCTGTCGGGCCAGCCTCCAATCGTGGTGCTACCATGTAGCACATGAGGCGAACCTCCGTTCGGGAACTGCACATCCGCACCTCGGAGTTCGTTCGCCAAGCCTCCGAAGGCAGCGTCATCGTGATTGAAAGCCGAGGCAAGCCGGTGGCGGAACTACGGCCGATCAGTCTTCCCCCGGGACCCGCGCCAGAAGTGAAGAAGGCGATCTTCGCCTCCATGAAGGACCTCTGGGAGCAATTGCCCGCAACGCCCGATAGCACCGTGGCGATCGAAGAAGACCGCGACCGGTAGGCGAGTCCGTGTACTTTGACACCGCGTATATCGCCAAGTTCTACCTAAACGAACCAGATTCAGCCGCCGTCCGTGCTCTGGTTGATACGGCCGGCAACTTGTACTCCTCCCTCTGGGCTGTAGCGGAGTTCCATGGCGTCCTGCACCGGCGGATCCGCGAAGGGAGCCTGACTGCGGCCTTGGCCTCACAGCTAGCTGACCGTTTCGCCGAACACCGAACGCAGGGGCTATGGAATCTGGTTGCGGTCAGCGAGTCCCTGATGCAAAGGACGGGGTCGGCATTGCTCTCGCTACCTCCGGGAGTGTTTATCCGCACGGCGGATGCGGTGCACCTTTCGACCGCCCGCGAGATTGGTGAACGCGACGTTTGGACCAATGATCGCCACATGCTGGCGGCAGCGCCGCATTTCGGCCTGGTGGGCCGCTCGGTCTAGAGACCATCGACGGCTCGGCACGGCCTGATTCCTAGTACTTTCGCCATCCCTTTGCTCTTCCATTGCCCTCCACGATATGCGACACTCTCTAGTCATCTGCGATGATTTTCAGTCATCGCGCCAGTGATCGGTAACGGGTGGCAGGCGTCAGGGGTGGCGCTTTCCGCCGGGTGATGGGGATAACTCGTTGAATCGGGAAAATTGGGCCCAGCCTTATTGGTTCTGGGCGCTGGTGGTGTCGTTCGCCAGCGTCATCGTCTATCTGCGCGCCATGACGCTGCCGTTGATTTCAGACGACTATCTGGTGCTTTGGCTCGCGCGGTCGTACGGCGAACCCGGGGGTTGGGCCGGACTTGCGGGCGATGCCCTCTACCGTTGCCGGGCCACGTTCATGGTGCTCACCCACTTCATGGACCGTTGGTTTGGCGTGGACGATTTTCCGTACAAGGTGGCCAGCCTGGCCGTTCATGTCGGCAGCTGTCTGCTGGTGCTGGCGCTGGGAAGCTGGAAAGTGATCGGGTGGCGGCTGGCAGTACCGGCAGCGGTCTTTTTTGCCACCCACCACGGACACCAGGAGGCGGTGATCTGGTATTCGGCCATGCCGGACCAGTTGGCCCTCGCCTTCACCTTGGCGGCCATTCTGGCTTGGGTCCATAGTCGCCCGGTGCTGGTTTGGGGCTTTTACGCGCTGGCTTTGCTCTCCAAGGAATCAGGCGTCGCGTTGGTGGGCCTGTTGGGATTGGTGATGCTGGCGGATGGCCAGCCGTGGCGGCGGGTGCTGCGCCAAACGGCCCCGATGGCCCTGGTGGCACTGCTCTATTTCGCGGCCAGCTTTGCCGCGCGCGGCGACCACCTGCATTTCAACGACGGCACCTTCTCGCTGTCCGCGCCGTTTCCGTTGGTGATCGGCCGCAGCATGGCCCGTGCCCTGTGGGTGACCGGGTGGCTTTCGCTGGGATTGCTGGCCTGGAAACGTCCAACCCACCTCTGGAGACCCGCCGGCTTTGGCTTGGCGTGGATGGCCCTCGCGCTGCTGCCATATGCCTTTTTGACCTACATGCCGGTGGTGCCCAGCCGCCACGCCTATTTGGCCGGGGTGGGGCTGGCGATGGTGGCGGCGGTCGGATTTACGATTCTGCGCGAACATCTCCCGCTACGCCCGGTGGTGGCGATCGTGGCCGGTGTACTCGCCATCAAGTGCGGGTACCTCTGGACGCGGAAGCACCAACAGTTTGAGGAACGGGCCAATCCCACCGAACGGTTGGTGGAAGTAGTGAGATACCGCAAAGGCCCGGTAGCAGTGGAATGCTTTCCCTACCCCGCCCAGATAGCCGATCTGGCGGTTAGGCTACACGTGGGTGGGCCTCGTGAGCTGAGACACAGTTGCCCGGAGGGCCAATCCTTCCGCGTTAGTGCGGATTGACGTTGTGCTACGTTAAGCGTTAACGCATGTCGGCTACCCGCGAGAAAGCTCAATTGATGTCAGCCTCGGAGATTGACCGGACGCTGGTCCGGTTGGCTCACGAGATTCTGGAGAAGACCGAAGATCTTTCGGCACTCGCCTTTATCGGGATCCGCCGCCGGGGCGTGCCGCTGGCGACACGGTTGGCGGCCAAGATTGCCGCTCTCGAGAACCGTGAAGTGCCGGTGGGCATTCTGGACATCAATCTCTACCGCGACGACTTGACCACGGTGGGCGCAGCGCCGGTGCTGAACTCCACTGACATTCCGTTTGATGTCACCGGCAAGGATATTGTCTTGACCGACGACGTGCTCTACACCGGGCGCACTGTGCGGGCGGCGCTGGATGCGCTGTTCGACCACGGCCGCCCGGCCCGCGTCCAACTGCTGTGCCTGATCGACCGGGGCCACCGCGAATTGCCGATTGCCGCCCGCTATGTGGGCCGCGAAGTGCAAACGACGGCCAGCGAGATCATCGAAGTGAAGTTCCAGGAAATTGATGGCCTGGAGAAAGTACTGCTGGTCGAAAAGGTCAGCTAGTGGAGATGAAAGCTTAAGCGTGCGCGGCCTGCTGGGTATTCAAGACCTTCCTCGGACCGAGATCGAGGCGATCCTCGAACGGGCGAAGTTTTTCCAAACGCCGCAACAGCGCGGCACGGCGCTCACCGGGCGCATGATCGTCAACCTCTTCTTTGAGGCCTCAACGCGGACCCGGGTGAGCTTTGAGATTGCCGCGCGCCGCCTGGGTGCCGATGCGATTTCGATCACGGCGTCGGGGTCTAGTGTCTCGAAGGGCGAGTCACTGGTGGACACGCTGGCCACGCTGGCGGCCATGCGGCCGGACGCGATTGTCATGCGGCACGCGGCTTCCGGTGCGCCGCACTTTCTGGCGCGACACCTGGATATCCCGATCATCAACGCGGGCGACGGCACGCATGAGCATCCCACGCAGGCGTTGCTCGATGCCCGCACGATTCTGGATCATCGGCCCACGCTCGAAGGTCTACGCGTAGCCATCATCGGGGATCTGGCCCATTCTCGCGTCGCGCGGTCCAATATTCACTTGCTGTCGAAGTTCGGCGCCTCCATCGTGCTCTGCGGTCCGCCGACTCTGTTGCCCAAGCAAATGGGCCAGTTGGCGCCGGGGGTCACGCTGACGCACGACATCCGCGAGGCGATCAAGGACGCCGATGTGGTGATGATGTTGCGCGTGCAACTGGAGCGGCAGCATGAAGCACCGATCGCGCACAGCGAGTATTTCGGCTTCTACGGATTGCGGGCGGAGCATTTGCCGTTGGCCAAAAAGGACGTCCTGGTGATGCATCCCGGCCCCATCAACCGCGGCCACGAGATTGCGTCCGAAGTGGCGGATTCCAAACAGTCGGTGATCTTGAACCAAGTGGAGAACGGAATTGCGGTGCGCATGGCGGTGCTGGAACGCGTGACGGCAGGAGGCGCAGCCTAATGGCCAAACTGCTGATCAAAGGCGGCCGTGTCATCGATCCGGCCTCGGGCCTGGACCGGGTGACCGATGTTCTGATCGCCAACTCGATCGTCCGCAAAGTGGGCGACAACCAGCATGCTCCGGAAGCGGAAACCATCGATGCGACGGGTCTGGTGGTGGCTCCGGGATTTATCGACATGCACGTCCACCTGCGGGAGCCGGGCTTTGTGCATGCCGAGACCATTGAGACCGGTGCCCGGGCCGCGGCGGCCGGTGGCTTCACCACCATCTGCTGTATGCCCAATACGTCGCCCGTGAACGATTCGGCCCTGGTCACCCGCTACATCATTGAACGCGCCCAGCGCGATGCAGTGGTGAACGTCTTCCCCATCGGCGCGATCACCAAAGGTAGCCAAGGCGAAGAACTGGCCTCGATTGGCGGCATGAAGCGCGCGGGCATTGTCGCGATCTCGGACGATGGCCGGCCCGTGATGAATTCTCGCGTGATGCGCCGGGCCATGGAGACGGCGGCGGCACTGGATCTGCCGGTGATTGACCATTGCGAAGACTTGAACCTCTCCGCCGGCGGCGACATGCATGAAGCGTTGCGCTGCGTCGAACTGGGGCTGCGCGGGATTCCGTCCTGTTCAGAAGACGTGATGGTGGCCCGCGACATCATTCTGGCGGAAGTAACCGGCGCCCGCTTCCACGTGGCGCATTTGTCCACGCGGGGCGCGGTGGAGATGGTGAAGCAAGCCAAGCAGAAGGGTTTGCCCGTGACGTGCGAGGTTTCGCCGCACCACTTCACGCTGTGCGACAGCGAGATCGTACCCTACGATTCGAACTTCAAGATGCGCCCGCCCATCCGGTGCACGCACGATGTCGATGCTTGCCTGGAAGGCATTGTCGATGGCACCGTGGATGCGTTGGCCACCGATCACGCGCCGCATGCCGGCAGCGAGAAGATGCAAGAGTTCGAAAAGTGCCCGTTCGGCATTTTGGGCCTGGAGACCGCGATCGGCCTTTCGTTCGCGCGCCTAGTCAACAATGGCCTGATCCCGCTGAAGCGGATGATTGAGCTCTACACCACTGGCCCGGCCAACATCTTGAAGCTGAACCGCGGGACGCTGCAGGCGGGTTCGCCAGGCGATGTGACGATTTTGGACCCGCGCCGTACATGGCACTACGAACTAGCCAAATCAGCATCCAAGAGCCGCAACTCGCCCTTTGATGGCTGGCAGTTCCAGGGCGGCCCCACGCACACGATTGTCAGCGGCAAGGTTGTCTGGCGCGCCAGCTAACTAAGCGATTCACCGTACGCTCCACCCGTGCAAGCTATACAGTAGGGGTATGAGCGGCCCCATCATCATCGATTACGACGACATCAAGCAGAACCGTTCGCCGCAAGGGCCACGGCTGGGACTGGGCGTCTTGATCGGCCTGGGGCTGCTGTTGTTGCTGACCGCCCGCTGGATCGCCAGCTTCACCATTGAGTACGCCTGGTGGCAGGAGATGGGCCAAGTCTCCACTTGGTTCGAGATGATCTCCTACGGCTTTGTGCCGCGGGTCGTCGCGGGCGTCATCGTCTTTCTCGCGCTGTGGACCGCCTACTTTGTCGGTGCCAAGCCCGGCGGCTTGGGGATGGCTACCTTCGCGTTGATGGGCGTATCGGCGTTGCTCAGCCTGATGTTCATTGACTCCTGGACCGCCGTCCGCTATTTCGGTGCCCGCGCCGCCGCCGTGGACCCACAAGCCTGGCGCGACCCGGTGTTCGGCCAGTTACTGCCGTTCTACTTGTTCGAACTGCCGTTCTATGAGATGGTGTTGCGCTTGGTGCTGGTGGCCAGCATGGTGACGCTGGTGGTCTATTGGGTGGCCAGCCACTTGCGCAAACTGCTCGATTTGCGAAATCTGCCGCCGGGCACGCCAATCAACCTCGGTGACCTGGGCCTGACGCGCCTGCTGGATTCGTTGCTGGTGCGTGGCGCCGGCGTGATCTTTCTGCTGTCGCTGGCGGGTAGCTTTTACCTTGACCGCTTTTCGCTGCTCACCACCGACCATGGCTTTATGGTGGGCGTCGACTATGTCGCCGAGACCATCTCGCTCCCGCTGAACTGGGGCGCGATCGGCGCTTGTGTAATGGCGGCGGCGCTGATCGCCCTGGGCCATTTCCGGCCCGCCTTGCTGGCGGTGGCGGTGGCCGTGCTGGTGCCCGGAGCAGTAGCCAAGGCCGTGAACTGGGCCTATGTCCGCCCCAACGAGATCTCGATTCAACGGCCCTACATTGAGCGCCACATCGCCACCACCCGCGCCGCCTATGGCCTGGACAAGCGGCTGCGGGAAGTGGAGTTTGGCGCCAAGATCACGGGGCAAATTGATGCCACCAAGCACAAGCCGCTGCTTGATAACGTGCGGCTGTGGGATTGGCGCGCCTTTCATGACACCATCACGCAGATCCAGGCCCTGCGGCCCTACTATGTGTTCCCCGATTCTGATGTCGACCGCTACCAGTTGAGCGATGGAGGCGGCCCGGCCCAGATCCGCCAAGTGCTGGTCACACCGCGTGAGCTGGACGTGCGCCAACTGCCGGACGTCAAAAGCCGCTGGATCAATCCACATTTCATTTACACGCACGGCTACGGCGTCGTGATGGCGGAAGCCAACCGCATTACGTCCGATGGCCTACCGGAACTGCTGATCAAGGACGCGCCGCTCACCACACGCACGGGCGGCCTCAAGGTGACCCGCCCACAGATCTACTACGGCGAAGCCGTGCATGAGCCCGTCTTTGTCCGCACGGGACAGCCCGAGTTTGACTACCCCTCCGGTTCCGACAACGTCCATACGCGTTATGAAGGCAAGGGCGGGTTCCCGGTGTCCAGCTTCCCCATGCGTGTCGCGGCGGCTCTGGCCGAGGGCGATTGGAACATCGTGCTCACCAGCTACCTGACGCCCGAAAGCCGCATGATGATCCGGCGCAAGGTACTGGATCGCCTCGAAAATCTGGCCGGCTTCATGAAGTGGGATGCCGACCCGTATCTGGTGATCGCCAAAGATGGCCGCCTGGTCTGGATGGTGGATGGCTTCACAACGTCGAACGCGCACCCGTATGCGCGCCTCGTCAACACCCGCCAGTTTGGCCCGCTCAACTACATCCGCAATTCCGTGAAGGCCACCATCGACGCCTATGACGGCACGGTGAGCCTCTACATCTTTGACCCCGCCGATCCGATCGTGCAGGCCTATTCCAGCCTCTTCCCTACCCTGTTCAAGCCGCTGAGCGAAATGCCCGCCGACCTGCGGGAGCATGCCCGTTATCCGGAAACCATCTTCCGCATCCAGGCCGAGTTGTTCCGCACCTTCCACATGCATGATCCGGAGGCGTTCTACAACAAGGAAGACTTGTGGGACATTGCCCGCACCACCAGCAGCCAGGACGGTGAGGCCGCGCCCTCAACGCCCACGTATCTTGTGGCCACGCTACCCGATTCCGATACTCCGGAGTTCCTGCTGATGATCCCCTTCACCCCACGCAACAAGGACAACCTGATCGGCATGATGGTGGCGCGCTGCGATGGCGACAAACTGGGCGAGATCGTGATCTTGGAGCTATCCAAGCAGGAGCTGATCTTCGGCCCCATGCAGATCAAGGCGCGCATCAACCAGGACCAGACCATCTCGAAGGACTTGACGCTGTGGAACCAGCAAGGCTCCAAAGTGATCCGCGGCCAGATGCTGGTGCTGCCCATCGACAAGACGTTCCTTTACGTGGAGCCGATCTACCTGCAAGCCTCGCAAGCACCGATGCCACAGTTGAAGAAGGTGGCGCTGGCGTTGGGCAATCAACTGGCGTACGCGGATACGTATGAGCAGGCACTGGCGCAGATCTCGAATTCGGCGATGCCCGCCGCCACATCCAAGGCCGCAGCCGAGACATCTAACATCACCGGCGGCCCTCCACCCGTGGGACTTCAACCCGACCGGCGGATGGATGAACTGCGCGGCCGCATGCGCCGTTATCGCGAACTGATGTCGCAAGGCAAGTTTGGCGAAGCCGGCAAAGAGCTGGAGCAGATCGAAGCGCTGCTGAAGTAGCGCGGGGAGCGAGACGATGGCCGCCACTGTTCGCCTGGACTTGCCCGTCAGCGGCATGACGTGCGCGGGCTGCGTCAAGACGGTCACCGATGCTCTGCAGCGAGCGCCCGGCGTGGCCACCGCCAGCGTCAACTTCGCCACCCGGCGCGCGAGCATTGAGTTTGACCCGCAGCAATCGAATCGCGAAAAGCTGTCGGCGGCCATCCGGGAAGCCGGCTACGGCGTGGCGGAAGAGCGCGATGAATCCAAGCAGTTGAGGCAACGGCTTTCTGTGGCGGCGGCGTTCACGGTGCCGCTGATGGTGCTGGCCATGGGCCCGTGGATGCATGAGTCGCGCTGGGTGCAGTGGTTGCTGGCAACACCCGTGGTGGCTTGGTGCGGCTTCCCATTCTTCCGGGCCGCCGCCAAGGGAGCGTGGGCTCGGGCGAACGGCATGCCGTTCACGACCGACATGAACACCTTGATCGCCACCGGCACCGGGACGGCGTATGTCTATTCGGCCATCACGCTGCTGCAAGGCTCCCACCGCGATGTCTACTTTGAATCGGCCGCCGTCATCATCACGTTCATCCTGGCCGGGCGCATGCTGGAGGCGCGGGCGCGGGCACAAGCGTCCCAAGCGATCCAGGGCTTGGCCGAACTGATGCCGCGTGAAGCGGAGGTGCTGCGGGGCGGCTTTCCGTTCCGCGTGCCGCTGGAGCAGGTGAAGGTGGGCGACATCCTGGTGGTGCGCCCGGGGCAGCGTTTGCCGGTGGATGGCGTCATCCAGCGGGGCACGGCGTCGATCGATGAATCCTCGCTCACCGGTGAGCCGATCCCGGTTTCAAAAGGCAAAGGCGACAGCGTCTATGCGGGCACGGTGAATACGACGTCCGCCTTCCGCGTCGAAGCCAAGGGCGTGGGTCGCGAGACGATGCTGTCGCAGATTGCCGCCATGGTGGAGCAGGCGCAAGGCTCCCGCGCGCCGATTGCGCGGCTGGCTGATGAAGTCAGCGGCTGGTTTACGCCCGCGGTGATCATTGTGGCGCTGGTGACGCTGGCCGTGTGGCTGGTGGTCGGCACGGCGGATGAGGCGATGCTGCACTTTGTCGCGGTGCTGATTGTGGCTTGCCCGTGCGCGTTGGGCTTGGCGACGCCGGCGGCGATCCTGGTGGCCAGCGGCCGGGCCGCGCAACTGGGCATTCTCTTCAAGGGCGGCGAAGCACTCGAGGCCGCCGCCCGCATCGATACCGTGATCTTCGACAAGACCGGCACGCTGACCCGTGGCCGCCCGGAGGTTTCGCAAATCGAAGGTGCGCCGGAGACGCTGGCCCTGGCCGCGGCGGTGGAACGTTGGAGTGAACATCCGCTGGCCAAAGCGATCCTGGCCCGCGCCGGCACTGCCGGAGAATCCACCGCCTTTGAAGCGCTACCGGGCGTGGGCGCACGGGCGCAGGTGGATGGCACACTGGTGGAAGTGATCACCGACGAAAGCCGTCCCGAAGCCACCTGGCTGCTGGTGCGGCGCGACGGCGTTGAGGTGGGCCGGATCGCCTTGGCCGACATGCTGCGGACGGAGGCGGCGGAGACGGTGGCGCAATTGCGCGCTCTCAGCATTGAGCCGTGGCTGCTTTCCGGAGACCGCAAGGCGGTCGCCGAACAGGTAGCAACCGAACTGGGGATCACCAACGTGCTGGCGCCGGTGCTGCCTCACCAAAAGGCGGACCGCGTCAAGCGGCTGCAACAGCAAGGGTCCAAGGTAGCCATGGTGGGCGACGGCATCAACGACGCACCGGCACTGGCCATGGCCAACGTGGGCATCGCCATCGGCACCGGCACGGAGATTGCGATGGAGGCCGCCCATGTGACGCTGGTCTCTACTGGCGGTCTGGTTGATTTGCGAAAGGTGCCGCAAGCCCTGCGCCTGGCGCGGCGCACCTTGTCGGCCATCCGACAGAATCTGTTCTGGGCTTTTGCCTATAACGTCATCGGCATCCCACTGGCCGCTGGAGCCCTGCGGCCTTGGACGGGCCTGGAACTATCGCCCATGT
>JBIKMK010000412.1:0-4528 GCA_044359315.1 Bryobacteraceae bacterium
CCTTTAAGGTGGGTGCGTTGTTTGAGCGCTCCGGCCAGAACGACTTCGACCAGATCAACGTGTCGGGCGTTCCCGGCGGCACCAACAACCAGAACGGTCGCTTTGAGTTCAACGACGTCCGCCCCGGCGGCGTGGCGGGTACCGGCACCGGTATGGCCAATGCCGCGATGGGCCTGTTCTCGGCCTACGCCGAAATCGGACCCCGCGCCTACACCCCCTACCGCAGCCACATGTTTGAGTTCTTCGCTCAGGATTCATGGCGCGTCAACTCCAAGTTGAAGCTGGAGATTGGGTTCCGTGGCACCTGGATGAATGGTTATCAGCGGTCTCTGTGGGGCAACATGGCTGTGTTCCGCCCCAGCGAGTATGACCCGGCCCGCGCCGCGGTGCTGGATCGCGCAACCGGCAACGTTCTCTCGGGTGACCGCTTCAATGGCGTCATCATCCCGGGTAGTTCATTCCCCGAAGCCGGCAAGGGCCGTGTTCCGGCCATCGACAGCGGCAACTTCAACCGCCTGCTGAAGGGCGACAGCCCCTACGCGGCCCCGAACCAGTTCGACGTGATGCCGCGCTTCGGCTTCGCCTACTCCACCACGTCCAAGGACGTCGTACGTGGCGGCTTCGGCGGCTTCATCTCTCGCCCGGGCGTCTACGACAGCGTCTTCCTGGGCGGCAACCCGCCGTTCCAGCCGATGGCTTCGGTCACCAATGGTGTGGCCGACAACCCGGGTTCCGGCGCGGCCGTCGCCTTCCCGCAGTTCTTCATGACCATCGACCCGGTGTACCGCATTCCGCGCGGCTACAACTGGAACCTGAGCTATCAGCGTCAGGTGACCGACAACACCACCGTGGAAGTCAGCTACATCGGCACGGTGGGCAACTTCCTGTCGCGTGAGCGTGACCTGAACCAGCTGCCCACCGGCACGACGTTCCGTCCGGAGAACGCCGGCGCGAACGTCAACTTCCTGCGCCCCTTCAAGGGCTTTGCGAACATCCCGATGCTGGAACATTCCGGCCGCAGCACCTATCACGGCTTGCAGGTGGAACTCAACCGCCGCTTCGCCAAGGGTTTGAGCTATGGCATGGCCTACACGTATTCCAAGGCTATGGACAACAACTCTGGCCCGCGCGACGGCTTCATCGACGCCTATAACCAGCGGCTGAACTGGGGCAAGTCGGGCAATGATACCCGCCACGTCGCCATCTCGAACGTCATCTGGGACATGCCGTTCTTCACCAACTCCGGCAACAAGCTGGCCAAAGGCTTTCTGGGTGGCTGGCAGATGTCCGGTGTCGTGCAGTTCCAGACCGGCGCTCCGATTGCCATCGGCAATGGCGATGACTATCTGGGTATCGGCTCCACCAACGGCAAGACCTGGAACCTGAACGGGACTCCAGATAAGCCGAAGGAGTTCGCCCACGTCAACGCTGCCGGCAACTACACGGGCATCACCAACTTCTGGTTCTCGCCCACCAAGGGCGGCCAGCCGCTGGCGACGCGTCCGGCCAACGGCACGCTGCCGAATCAGAACCGCAACTCGATTGAATTCAACAACCTCGGCTTCCAGAACTGGAACGCTTCGCTCTTCAAGAGCTTCCGCATCGCGGAGCGTCACATCATCCAGCTCCGTGGCGAAGCCTTCAACCTGCCCAACCACCCGAACTGGGGCGGCGTCGATACCAATCCGACGTCAGCCACCTTCGGGATGGTCACCAGCAAGGGCAGCGAACGCAACATCCAGCTCAGCCTGCGCTACAGCTTCTAAGCCGCGCGCAAGTTGTTCACATCAAAGGGCCGGCCTTCCTTCGGGGAGGACCGGCCCTTTGTTTTTTGCGGCGGCCACCGCAGCCCGTGCCGGACTTACAGTCGAATAAAGTACTCTTATGGTAAGTAGTTGAAAGATACAAACATTATTTATACATAATAGCTACTTAAACAAAATTTATATTATAATCCTGACAGCAAGAATGTTCCTTGCCTTCAGGAGAAAATATGAACTCAGTCAGTTCGCTGCGCACTCTCGCGCTGCTACTTCTGGCGGCTGCGGCGATGTTTGCCCAGTCCGACAGCACGTCCATCAACGGCACCATCACTGATCCCAGCGGGGCGGCGATTGCCAATGCCAAGGTAGCGGCAAGAAATCAAAACACCGGCGCCGTTCGCGAAGCGGCAACGTCAACCGCCGGCACCTATGTCATCCCCTCTCTGTCCTCAGGCGTCTATACGCTGAGTGTGGAAGTGTCCGGTTTCAAGAAGTTTGAAACCAAAAACAACAAGATCGACGCCAACCTGCCCGCCACCATCAACGCGGTGATGCAGGTTGGTACCACCACCGAAACCATCGAGGTTCAGGCGACGGTGGGCGCCATCCAGACCGAAAGCTCGACACTCGGAAAACTGGTGGATGGCAAACAGCTCTCCGACTTGCAGCTGAATGGCCGCAACCCCATCTTCCTCGCCCTGCTGAAGCCGGGTGTGCGCGGTGGTTCGCTGGCCGGCTTCAGCTTTGACCTCACCTCCGGCGGCTTCAACATCAACGGCAGCCGCAGCCAGGATAACCTGATCACTTTTGACGGCGCGGTGGGTATCCGCACGCGCTCCAACGGGACCTCGATCGGCACGGCTGATCTCGATTCCGTGCAGGAAGTGCAGATCCTGACGGCCAACTATTCGGCCGAATACGGCCGCGCGGGCGGCGGGCAGATCCGTGTCGTCACCAAAACCGGTGGCCAGCAGTTCCACGCGGGCCTGTTTGAGAACTTCCGTAACTCGGCGCTGAACTCCAATACCTGGACCAACCGCCGCAATGGCGTGCTGATCCCTTCTGAGAAGTTCAACCAGTTTGGCTTCAACGTCAACGGCCCGATCTTTATCCCGGGAAAGTGGAACGCCGACAAGAGCAAGGCGTTCTTCTACTTCGGCCAGGAATGGGCTCGGCGCCGCGAAGTCTCGACCGGCCTCCGCACGGTTCCGACCGGCAAGATGCGGACCGGCGACTTCAGCGAGCTTCTTTCGAGCAACATCTTCTTTGCCGGACAACGTGTCATCCGTGATCCCAGCGGCACGCCCTATCCGGGCAATGTGATCCCGGGCGGGCAGACCAGCCCGAACGGTCTGGCGATGATGAAGGTCTTCCCTGACGCCAATCTGGCGGCACCGCAAGGCTCCAGCAACTGGTACGGCCTGCAGGGTGCGCCCACCAACCAGCGCAAGGACACCTATGGCCTCGACATCATCCCCACCAGCAAGGATTCCGTCAAGTTCCGGATGTCGCTGTTCAACTACTACAACGAGAATCCGTTCCAGACCAACTTCCTCATCTCGGCCCGCACGTTTGACCGTCCAAACCAGACGGCGTCGTTGAACTGGACCCGCATCATCAACCCCACCACGGTGAACGAAACCTTGCTCACGGCCAGCCGCGACCAGGTGTTCATCCGGATGCAGGAGACCCCGGCGTTTGACCGCACCAAGTACGGCATCAACTACGCCTACATTTTCCCGGACGGCAAGGATCGCCCGAACAAACTGCCTGAGTTCGACGCCCAGAACTTCTCCACGTATACGGGCAGCCCGTATCCGTCCAGCTCCACGGGACCGATTTACAACATCTCGAACAACACCACCAAGACAGCGGGTACGCACACCATCAAGTTTGGGGTGATGTTCGAACGTGCCGGCCAGAACGACTACGACCAGATCAACATCTCGGGCGTTCCTGGCGGCACGACGAATCAGAACGGCGGCTTCCAGTTCCGCGACTCGCGCATCGGCGGCACCGGTGTAGCGCTGGCCGACGCGGCGGCGGGTCTGTTCAATAGCTATGCCGAGATCGGCAAGCGCGCCTTTACGCCCTATCGCGGCCACATGCTGGAGTTCTTCGCCCAGGATGCCTGGAAGGTCACCGACAAGTTGAAGCTGGAGTTTGGCGTGCGCTATTCGCTGATCCAGCCCTACTATTCGCTGTGGCGCAACATGTCCGTGTTTGACCCTTCGGTCTACGACAAGGCAAAGGCGGTACGCGTGGACCCGGTCTCCGGCAACCCCTTGCCCGGTGCTGGCGACCCCTACAACGGTGTCGTGATCCCCGGCAGTGGCTGGACCGATGGGGCCAAGGGCCGAGTGCCGCTGGCCGATTCGGGTGACTTGAATCGCTTGTTCCGGGGCGACAAGTCCTTCTCGCAAATGCAGAAGAACCTCATCCAGCCCCGTGTGGGCTTGGCCTACTCCATCACCCCGAAGACCGTGGTGCGCGCCGGCGTCGGCCGGTTCTCCACGCGACTGGGCGTTTCGGATTCCATCTTCCTGGGCGGCAACGCGCCGTTCCAGCCGCTGGCTTCCATCCCCCAGGGCCGGGTGGACAACCCGGGCGGCGGCTCCCGCGCCGGCTTCCCGCTGTCAGTGAACACCCAGGATCCGATCTTCAAGAACCCGGAGTCCTGGAACTGGAATGCCACCCTGGAAACCCAGCTTCCGGGCAAGAACATCCTGGAACTCTCCTATGTCGGCCGCAAAGGCCTGCATGCC
>JBIKMK010000413.1:0-4515 GCA_044359315.1 Bryobacteraceae bacterium
CGCGATTTTTGCGGTAAGGAGCCGGCTTGACCATGACTTGATCCGGCTGCCGGATGTCTCGTTGTATCTTTCAGAACCAGACGGCGAAGTGCCGGCTGAGCCGCCCTTGGTTGTAGCGGAAATCCTCTCTCCCGATGATCGGTTATCGCCGTTTATGAGGAAGTGCGGAGAGTACCACAGTTGGGGCGTGAAACACATTTGGGCGGCGGACCCAGAAGACCGGAAGTTGATGGTCTACGACAGTAGACTGCACCTGGTGGACGATTTCACTATCCCCGAATTCAAGCTCACCATCACGCCCGCCCAAATCTTCGAATAGCCTCTACTTGGAGGGTCATGGGACAATAGGGGTTTCCCCATGACCGGCCACGAAATCCGCCAAACTTTCCTCGACTACTTTGCTGACCGCGGCCACCGCGTGGTCCGCTCCTCCTCGCTGGTACCCGCCAACGACCCGACGCTGTTGTTCACCAACGCGGGCATGAACCAGTTCAAGGACATCTTCCTGGGTGAGGAGAAGCGCGACTACAACCGCGCGGCGACATCGCAGAAGTGTGTCCGCGCTGGCGGCAAGCACAACGATCTCGAAAACGTCGGCTACACGCGCCGCCACCACACGTTCTTCGAGATGCTGGGCAACTTCAGCTTCGGTGACTACTTCAAGGCCGAAGCGATCGACTTTGCCTGGGAGCTGATCACCAAGGTCTACGGCATCGACAAAGAGAAGCTCTACGTCACCGTCTTCCGTGAAGATGACGATGCCGAACTGCTGTGGCAGAAGGTGACCGGCATTCCCAAGAGCCGCATCTTCCGCCTGGACGAAAAAGACAACTTCTGGCAGATGGGCGAGACCGGCCCCTGCGGTCCGTGCAGCGAAATCCACTACGACTTGGGGCCGGAAGCGGCCGAACCGGGGCGCGAGCACGAAGAGTTTCCGCTGGATGGCGGCGGGCGCTTTATGGAGATCTGGAATCTGGTCTTCATGCAGTTTGACCGCTCGGCCGAAGGCGTGCTGACGCCGCTGCCGCGGCCGTCTATCGACACCGGCATGGGCTTGGAGCGAATTGCCGCAGTGTTGCAAGGTAAGCTCTCGAACTATGAGACGGATCTGCTGCAACCCATCCGCGAACGGGCCAACCAACTGCTGGGTGGCAAGGCGTTGCCCGCCACGCTGAACATCGCGGCTGATCACGCGCGGGCCACCGCCTTCCTGATCCACGACGGCGTCGTCCCGGCCAATGAGGGCCGCGGCTACGTGCTCCGCAAGATCATGCGGCGGGCCATTCGGCATGCACGGCGTGAAGGCTGCACGGGCGAGTTTCTGCATCAGCTGACGGCCTTTGTGGCGGACTTCATGAAGCCCGCTTACCCGGAGCTGTTGGAGTCCGTGGATCGTGTCTCGCGCATCGTGCGCGACGAAGAGCACCGCTACGCGACGACGTTTGCGATCGCGGAAAAGATCTTCCAGGACGAAGCGAAATCGGCTGCGGGTGGCGTGCTGCCGGGTCCGGCGGCGTTCAAGCTTTACGACACCTACGGGTTGGGTCTGGATGAGCAGGCGGACATGGCGCGGGAGCTTTCGCTCACGATCGACATGGACGGCTTCAACGAAGCCATGGAAGCGCAGCGGACGCGCGCCCGGGCCTCGTGGAAGGGTGCGGAGAAGGGCACTGTCAATCCGGTGCATGCGGCGTGGCTAGAGAAGGGCACGACGGCCTTCCT
This sequence comes from Bryobacteraceae bacterium, assembly GCA_044359315.1. Classification (GTDB taxonomy): domain Bacteria; phylum Acidobacteriota; class Terriglobia; order Bryobacterales; family Bryobacteraceae; genus JAPKYZ01. The sequence goes on from JBIKMK010000413.1 coordinate 1,723, forward strand.
GGGTTACGACACGCTGGAAGCGGATGCACTGGTGGTGGGTTTGGGCGAGGGCGAACTGGTGCTGGACCAGACGCCGTTCTATGCCGAATCGGGCGGGCAGGTGGGCGACCGTGGTGCGCTCTATTCAAAGGAGACCGGCGAGAAGGTGGCGGAAGTCACGGGTTGCTCGAAGCCGGTGCCGGGGCTGTTTGTGCATAAGGTGACGTTGCTGGCGTCCGTCAAAGAGGGCGACATCCTGACGGCGCGTGTCGATGGCGATTTGCGCGCGGCCACGATGCGCAATCACACTTCGACCCACTTGTTGCAAGCGGCTCTGCAGCGCGTACTCGGCAAGCATGTGAAGCAGGCGGGATCCACCGTGGATCCGACGCGCTTGCGCTTCGACTTTAGCCATTACGCTGGGCTCTCCGCGGATGAGCGGACCGAGATTGAGCGGCTGGTGAATGAAGAGATTCTGAAGAACGTCGCGGTGACGACAGACGTGATGGATCTGGACCAGGCGCTCGACACCGGGGCGATGGCGCTGTTCGGCGAAAAGTATGGCGACAAGGTGCGCGTGGTGACGGTGACCGACGGGTTCAGCCGCGAACTGTGTGGCGGCACGCATGTCAAGCGGACGGGCGATATCGGCATGGCGCGGATCACGTATGAAGGGTCGATCTCAGCCGGTGTCCGCCGCATTGAAGCGGTGACGGGCGCGGCTGTCGTCGAGCATATCGAAGCGGAGAAGGCGCAGATTGCCTCTGAGCTTGATCGGGCCAAGGCGCAGTTGAAGGACGCTGAGCGGCAGATTGAGCAGTTGAAGGCGAAGCTGGCCCACGCTGCCTCGGGCGGCCTGGAAGTGAAGCAAGTGGGCAAGTTCCGGGTGGTCATCTCGGCAGTCGATGGTATGGACCGGGCGCAGATGCGCGCTATCTCGGACGACTTCCTGAACAAGGGCGCGGCTGATGTGGTGGTGCTGGGCACGGCCACGGCGGCGGGTACGGTGGAGTTCACCACGGCTGTCCGGAAGGAACTGGCCGGTGAGGTGCATGCCGGCAAGCTGGTGGGCGCAGCCTCGGCGGCGGCGGGCGGCAAGGGCGGTGGCCGCCCGGATCGAGCGGAAGGCGGCGGTAAGGACCCGGCCAAGCTGGGCGAAGCGCTGGCCGCTGTCGAACAGATGCTGCAATGATCGATGCCGTCATCGTGGGTGCGGGGCCGACGGGTTTGGCTTGTGGCATTGAGCTGACCAAGCGGGGCCTCAAGTCCGTCTTGATCGACAAGGGCTGCGTGGTGAACTCGCTTTACCACTACCCAACCAACATGACGTTCTTCACGACGCCGGAGCTGCTCGAAATCGGCGGGCTGCCGATGACGTCGTTGAACGACAAGCCGGGCCGCGTGGAAGCGCTGAAGTACTACCGGCGCTGCGCGGAGCACTTCCGGCTCGACATCCGTCAATACGAGCGGGTGCTGAGTATTGACGGGTCCGATGGCGACTTTGTGGTGCCCACGGACAAGGGCGAATACCGGGCCCGCAAAGTGATTCTGGCCACCGGCTACTGCGATGTCCCGAACCTGCTGAATGTCCCGGGCGAGGATCTGCCCAAGGTGATCCACTACTACAAGGAAGCGCACCCCTATTACGACCACGATGTGCTAGTGGTGGGAGCGAAGAACTCGGCAGCCATTGCGGCGCTGGAGTTGTGGTGGACGGGGGCGCGCGTCACCATGGTCCACCGAGGCCCGGGCGTCCACCAGAACGTGAAGTACTGGATCAAGCCGAACATCGAGAACCGCATCAAGAACGGCGAAATCCCGGCCTACTTCAACTCCCGCGTCACCGCCATTCGGGACAAAGAGGTGGATCTTGAAACACCCGACGGACCCAAGACGATCAAGAACGATTTCGTGATGGCCATGACCGGGTACCGGCCGGACTTCGCCTTCCTCGCGGCCAACGGCGTCCACCTGGACCCGGCCACGCAGCGCCCCAACGTCAACCCGGAGACCTACGAGAGCGAGCGTCCCGGCGTGTATTTGGCGGGTGTGATTGTGGCGGGCGTGTTCACCAACGAGATCTTCATCGAGAATGGGCGCTTCCATGGGGAAGCGATTGCGAAGGCGATCGCGGCGGCGTAGCTCTTGGTTGCGTCTGGCTGACGGCCAGGGACGGTTGAGCGGGCGGGACTGAAGGTCCCGCTGCAGACTGAAGTCTGCGCCACCACGTGATCGACGGGTATGGCCTAGAACTTCGGCTGGACGCCCAGGTTCTGGAACAGGAAGGCCTGGACGTCGGTCTCCTGCTCCAGGCGCTTTGAGGTGCTGCTGGCGCCGTGGCCGGAGTTGGTGTCGATGCGGATCAGCACCGGCTTCACACGAGCGGCCATCTCCTGCATGACGGCGGCGTATTTGAAGGAGTGGGCGGGGACGACGCGGTCGTCATGGTCGGCGGTGGTGATGAAGATTGCCGGGTAGCGGGCGCCGTCTTTGGCGTTGTGGATGGGTGAGTAGGCCTTCAGATAGGCGAAGTCCGCCGCATTGTCGCTGGAGCCGTATTCGGCCACCCAGTTCCAGCCAATGGTGAATTTCTGAAATCGCAGCATGTCCATCACGCCGGCATGGGGCGCGGCGGCGGCAAACAGGTCGGGGCGCTGGTTGATCACCGCGCCCACCAGCAGCCCGCCGTTCGAGCCTCCGCGGGCGGCCAGCTTGCCGGTTGAGGTGTACTTTTCCTTGATGAGGTATTCGGCGGCGGCGATGAAGTCGTCAAAGACGTTCTGCTTCTTCTCGCGCATGCCGGCGCGGTGCCAG
>JBIKMK010000414.1:0-4510 GCA_044359315.1 Bryobacteraceae bacterium
AAACTGCGGGTTGGTGGCTTGGAGCCCCAGGCCAGTGAAGCCGACAAAGGCCTGCACCGTCAGTCCACCGGTATACCGCTTATCGGTCGGCAGCCCGGTGATGCCGTAGGCTTCCAGCATCGAGGGTCCGCCGATCAGCGGCGGGTCCTTGCCGGCTTGGGAGGTGGAGTAGCCGAGGCGCGCCTCCAGGATCGTCCGGGAATCCACCGCCCAAGTGGCGCCACCGGCAAACGACTTGATCGGCACTTTGGTGAAGCCGTTGCCTTCGCCGCCAGTAGGCCCGCCCAAAATGCCGGGGTCAAATACATCCAGGCGCGATTGCGAGTAGCGGAAGAAGCCGCGCACCTTTTCCGAGAAGTAGTGATCCACCTTGGCATCACCCTTGTCGCGATAATCGGTGATGCGGTAAAGCGTCTGGAAGTTGTTGGCGGCGGCCGCATTGGTGGGCGCCGGAATCTGTCCGGCGACGGTCCGCGCAAACGGAATGATGTCAGAAGCCGGGATGACGTTGTTGGGATAAATGACGCCCGAAAACGGGTTGCGCACCGGCAGCCCGACGATGCCGCCACGCAGGGCCAGCGACGGCACGGTGGCGAAGGCGTTGCTGGTGTTCACTTCGCGGTAGCCTTCGTAGTCGATAAAAAAGAAGGTCTTGTTTTTGATGATCGGGCCGCCGAAGACAAAGCCGAACTGGTTGCGGTTCAGCCGTGGCTGCCCGGTAACGGGACGGAAGAAGCCGATGGCATTCAGTTCCGTGTTACGCAGGAAGTTCCAGGCGGCGCCGTGGAAGCTGTTGCCGCCGGATTTTAAGCTGGCATTGATCGTGGCGCCGCCGGAGCGCCCAAATTCAGCCGACATGTTGTTGGTGATGACGCGGAACTCCTCCACCGCATCCGGCGATACCTGCACCACTTGGTTGGAGAAGCCCTGGTTGGAGGTGCCGAAGTAGTTGTTGTCCAAGCCATCCAGCAGAAAGTTGTTGAACGTGCTCCGGAGCCCGTTGGCCACAAAGGAGCCTTCGCGGGTCGCATAGCCCTGGTTGGCCGATGGGCTGCGGACCACGCCCGCGCTGAGGTAGACCAGTTCCGAGTATGCCCGGCCATTCAGCGGCAGTTCGCGGATCTGCTTCGATTCAATGCGCTGGCCCCGGTCGGAGCTGTCAGTTTCGAGCAGGTTCACTTCGGCCGCCACTTCCACCGTGGTCTGCGCCGTGGCGACGGCCAGGCGGAAGTCCACGCGCTGGCGGGCACCAATGGCCAAGCCAAAGGACCGCGAAATTTGAGGCTGGAACCCGGGCTGATCCACCGCCAGTGTGTAAGTGCCAATGGCTACCGTCGGAAACTCAAAGTTGCCGTTGTCGAGCGACTTGGTGGAAAGCGCCACGCCCTTGTCGGTGTTCTTGAGCGTCAACGTGGCGCGGGCCACCGCAGCGCCGGAGGCGTCCGTCACGGTGCCCAGTACCGCAGCCGTGTCGAACTGCGCAAACACCGGTGCGGCGGCGGCGAAGAGGAGGAAATTCCGGAAAAAGTGCATCTCTTCCAGGAGGCCAGAAACCGGATCGTTGATGCATGAATTGACAGTTACGCCCCGATAGACATTGCGTTTCCGCGCACCGGACCCAAGCGTCGTCACCGGACTGAAACGCCCGCCCGGTATCCTGGTGGTCATGCGTCGGGCTTTGTTGGCGATCATGATGAGTGCGATGACGATGGCGGCAGCCGGAAAGATTCAAGTACACGGACATCGGGGGGCGCGGGCCGCCATGCCCGAGAACTCGCTGCCGGCATTTGAGTACGCCATCGCCCAGGGCGCGGATGTCCTGGAGCTGGACCTGGCCGTCACGCAGGACAACGTGCTGGTGGTGTCGCACGACCCGGAGATGAGCAAGGTGTTCTGCCAGGCCCCGACCCCCGAACTGGCCGCGCAGCGGGTAATCCGGCAGATGCCGCTGAAGCAACTGAAGCAGTGGGATTGCGGCGCACTGGGCAACCCGGAGTTCCCCAAGCAGAGCAAGATTCCGGGCACCCGCGTGCCGACGCTCGATGAAGTGTTCACGGCCACCAAGGGGTCGCGCGTTGAGTACAACATCGAGACCAAGATCTTCAAGAACAAGCCGGAGCTGACACCGTCACCGGAGGAGTTCTCCAAGCTGGTGCTGGCCGTGGTGAAGAAGCATAACCTCGAAGCACGCGTGATCCTACAGAGCTTTGACGACCGCACGCTGATCGCGATGAAGCCGCTGTCATCGAAGATCCGCCTGTCGATGCTGACGCCCACCAGCATGGCCGACGCCGCCAAGAACTGGGTGGAGACGACGCAAGCCGCCGGAGCCTCCATCGCTTCGCCGCACTTCCGCACGGTCACCAAAGAACGGGTAGAGCAGGCGCATCGGGCCGGGTTGACGGTGGTGCCGTGGACGGCCAATGAACCGGCACAGTGGCAGGCCCTGGTGGATGCCGGTTCCGACGCGATTATTTCTGACGACCCAGCAGCGCTGATTGCTTGGCTGAAGTCGAAAGGCCTGCGGTAGCGGGTTCCAACACCGGCTCACCCTTCGCCAGCTTCTTCACGCACTCCAGACTGGGCCCGACTAGATCCCAGGAGTCTTCGCGGAAGCTCAGGTCTACGGTCCACCAATCCAGCTTCATGGCCCGCAGATTGGGCACCATGCTGGCAAAATCCACCACGCCTTTACCGACAGCGCAATGGGTGGAGGTTTCGTCAGCGTAGAGTGTGTCGTCGGAATCGACTAAGTGGAGGGCACCGATGCGGCCGGCGCATTCGTCCAGGCTGACGCCGCACATATGGGCGTGGGCAGTGTCGAACAGCAGGTAGAAGTTGGGGTGGGCAACCCGTTCGTAGAGCTCGCCAATTTGCCGCGAAGTGTTGAAGGCGAAGCCCGGCTCAAACTCCCACACCACCTTGATGCCGGCCTTTTCGGCGTAGTTGGCGATGGTATGCCAGCAGTCCGCCAAGCGCTCCATCGAGTCGCCCATTTCAGCGGCCGGAATGGAAACAGGGGCGGCTACGGAATCGACACGAATCGCTGGGCTACCCACGCCGGCGCAAACATCCAGAGTGCGCTTGAAGAGTTCCAGATAGCGGGGCTTGTTGCCGGCTGCTGTCGGGTTGACGCCGGTGAAATCCGCCGCAAAGCCGGAAACACCTAAGCCCAGGCCGCTCAGCCGCGCTTGCAGATCGCGCCGGGAGGCGGAGGTGGGCAGTTCCTCCGGTGAAGCATGCGGTGGGAAGCCGCAGAGCTCAATGCCATCGTAACCGGCTTGGGACAAATGCTCCGCGACGCGCCCCAACGGCACGGGATCAGCGGCATAGGGGCCAAACGAGAAGGCCCAACTCCCCATGGAGAACTTCGGCATTGCCTCCCTCCATTGTTTCAGATTCCTTCGGGGTGCGGCAGGGCGGGAGCATTCGTCCGCAGCTGTCATGTGCCTCGGCGCGATATGGTGTCTGCATGCAAACACTGCTTTTGCTCACGGCCCTGCTGGCGCTTCCCGCGGCCGCGCAGATTGTCCGCACTGAAGTGACCAAGGCCACGACGCCGGAACTGGATGCCAAGGGCGTCAGCGCCGACGTGCCCGACGTCTACGCCGTCTCCGGCAAGATTGAGCGCGTCGTGATTATGCGGTTCAAGTATCAGGCCGACCTGCTCGCCGGGATCGAGGAGATGGTGAAGAAGGAGAAGGTGAAAAATGCCGTGTTCCTGTCCGGCATCGGATCGGTGAGGAACTACCACGTGCACTCCGTGTCGAACCGCACGTTCCCCTCCAAGAATGTCTTCACCAAGGACTCCAGCACTCCGGCCGACATCGTTTCGATCAATGGCTACGTGATCGACGGCAAGGTACACGCGCACATGACGATGACCGATGCGACCAAAGCGTTTGGCGGCCACATTGAGCCGGGCACCAACGTCTTTACCTTTGCCATTGTCACGCTGGGCGTGCTGAGCGACGGCATCGACTTAAGCCGCGTGGACGACAAGACGTTCCGCTAGACGGTTAGTGTCGGGCCCTGGAGAATCCAAAGTACGGTCGCGTAGTGGACTACGTAAGACTGAGACGCGGGCCTGAGCGTGGCCGTCCGAACTGCTTGCCAAAATGGCGCATCTCAGGCGCCTTGTGATCGGTCACGGACTGGCTTCATTCCCACTTGGAATCGAAGATCTGCACTGTGATGAGTGAACGGAGAACCCCTCTGAATTATCTTTGCTATGTGGAGTCCCCTTGTCACCCGGCACCTCTCAGACTCAAGGGTTGCGCGGCGACTGCACCTATGATACTTTCGGAGAACCATGCCCCCGCAAGCATGGTCATTTACCACTAGCTGATGGAGGATAAAACAATGAATAATCACTTTGTTGCGAGACTAATGCTGGCGTTTTGTGGCGTGGCCAGCCTGCAGGCTGGGCCAGTCAGTTGGGCTGACTGGGTATCAGGAACACAAGGTTCGAATGGAACCGCCACTGGCTCTTTCCAGCTCGGCTCGAACA
>JBIKMK010000415.1:0-4509 GCA_044359315.1 Bryobacteraceae bacterium
GAACTGACCCAACTGCTGAAGGTTCACGTCGTCGACGAAGTGATCTTTGCGGTGGATTGGCAACGGATGGCTTCACTTGAGCGGGTCTTCGAATCCTGTGAGGAAGAAGGCGTCAAGGTGCGCTGGGTGGTAAATTTCTTCCCTAATATGGTGTCTCAGGTATCGCTGGACCGGCTGTCTGACCTGCCGCTGCTTACCTTTGTCACGACGCCGGACAACGAGTACCTGTTGTTTGTCAAGCGTATGTTTGACGTAACGGTGGCCACGGCAATGGCGTTCGTGTTCGCATTGCCTTCGTTGATGGTGATCATCGCCATACGGATCAGCTCTCCGGGCCCAGTCTTGTTCCGGCAGCAACGTTGCGGACTGAATGGGCGGGTGTTTACGCTGTACAAGTTTCGCTCCATGTTCGCCGATGCGGCCGAACGCCGCCATGAGATGGCGGCATTGAACGAGATGGACGGCCCGGTGTTCAAGATCGCCAAGGATCCGCGGATCACACCCGTGGGGCGGTTCTTGCGGAAGTTCGCGATCGACGAGTGGCCGCAACTGCTGAATGTTTTGAAAGGTGACATGTCGCTGGTGGGTCCCCGGCCACCGCTGCCCCAAGAGGTGCAACAGTACAAGCAGTGGCAACGCCGCCGCCTCAGAATGCGGCCCGGGTTGACTTGCCTATGGGTGCTGGAAGGACAAAACCGGTTGGACTTTCTGAGTTGGATGAAGGCGGACATGCATTACATCGACCATTGGAGCCTGGCGCTGGATCTCCGGATCCTGCTGCAGACGATCCCGCATGTGCTGTCCGGTAAGGGTATCTAAAATGTTGACGCAACGTACGAAGCCAACTCCTTGGGGCCGAACATCCAAAGCCAGCACGCTGCTGCGGATGGGACTGGCCCTTGCCGGCGCCCTCTACAGCCTCCCTGGCTGGGCACAGCAACCTCCGCCGGCCGATCCCGGTCAGGGAGAGACGCGTTTCCGCAAGGAATATGTTGTTACGCCGGGCGATCAGTTGGAGATTTTTGTCCGGCGGGTGCCCGAGGCCAGCCGCACCGTGACAGTCCGCAGTGACGGGCAGATCACGCTGCCCATTGCCAACGAAGTCTCGGTAGCCGGATTGACGGCTCGAGAAGTGACGACAAAGCTGACCGAAGTTCTTTCGCGACGTTTGGTGCAACCGGAAGTGACAGTCATGGCGGCACAGGTGCGTCAGCCTACGGTTTTTATCGGCGGCGAGGTGAATACACCGGGGGCGCAGCCGCTGCGCATGGCGGCCAATGGATTTCAAGCGATCACCCTGGCGGGCGGCCTGAAGCGGACGTCTTCGGCCCGCAATATCAGTGTGCTCCGCCTCGCTGACGATGGTCAACTGCAAGTGATTCCGCTCGATATCACGGGACGCGGGCAGCGGGCGCCGATGGAAGCGTTAGCGCGTCTGCGACTGATGCCGGATGACATCGTTTTCGTTCCCGAAAGCGGCCGCAGCCAGTTGACGCGGTTCATTGACGATTTTGTGAACCGGCCCGTACAAGGGGTGAATTCCATCCTTGGCACTTGGGTCAACTTCCGGCTGATCCAAATCATAAGCCGTCAGGTTAGCCAGTAGGTTGGAGAAGGCAGGGATCCGGTCCCGAGAGGATTGCAGCGATATGAAGCGAAATTTAGTGACGAAGAGTCGGAGGCTGGAGTTGGGGATAAAGCGAGGGGGGAGAACGATTGCATTGGCGGCCCAGGCGGGGGAATCGGTATGAGTGGTACGCGACACCCCGAGTCTGAGCGCTACCGGGATCCCGATAGCTTTGATGTCTCGGGGTCTTTGCAGATGGTGAGCGAGGCGATTCGCCAGAACCTTACCCTGGTGGCGCTGTGTTGTCTGGGTGCGCTGGGCTTGACTTTCGCCTATGCCTACTTGTTTCCTCCAGTGTTTGTCGTTAGCGCCCGGGTGATGGTGGAGGCGCCGATCGACAATTCGCGGGATTCTTTTTATACGCAGTGGGCGGTGTTCCGCAAGGACGACGCGAGGACCGAACTGGAACTGATGGTGGCGCCGGGACTCATCGCTCAAGTCATCAAGAGTGAGGGATTGAAGTGGGAGGATGTCTACCATCCGCTGCCGTCGCACCTGATTTACCTGCTGAAGAGTTCCTGGCCGGGACGGACTTACTTGCGTGTCAAAGAGGCTTTGTTTCCGAAGAAGCCTGAGCCTGATGCGCCTACACCGGAGCAGATTGAGTTAGGCAAGTCAGTGTCGGATATGAAAAAGGGCGTGACAATTGTCGCCGTCACAGACTCGAATATTGGCGAACTGACGGTGAAAGGCCCCAGTCGGCGCGTGACGCAAATGGCCAACACGCTGCTCGATCTCTACTTGAAGCAGCGCTCGGAGCGCCATCGTGATGAGGCCCAGCGCAACCTTGACGCATTGGATAGCGAACTGGCAGTCGCGGCGAAAGAAGCGCAGGACATCGCTGACGCACGGCTGGCTTATCAGGAATCGAACGGCTTGGTCTTCGATCTTTCGAAAGAATCCCAACAGTTAACGAAACTGGTGGAACTGGAGGACGGCATCGCTGCGGCCCGGGCCAAGGTGGCGTCTCTTGATGCCAGTTTGGCCTCGATTGAAGGGCAACTGACGGTGGAGCCACCTTCCAAGACATCTTCCGTAGTAACGGAGTTGAATCCTATCCGGGAGTCACTTAAGCAACGCCGGCTGGACCAGGAGACGGCGCTGATCGCGCTGCGGGCCTTGTACCGGGAGGATTCGCCCGAAATTAGAGAAGTCACCAAGACCATTGCGGACTTGGATGCGCTAATCGTCCGGCAACCCGAGAAGATTGAGAAGATCCAGACCTCCACGTTGAACTCGGTGCGGCAAGACTTAGTCGTTTCTCGCAATTCGTTGCGGTCGCAACTGGACGGCACGGCCGCGGGAGCGAAGGTGATGGAGGAGACACAGCGGCGGATGCGCTCGCGGCTGACGGACGTCCCCTCCGTGCAAAACAAGATGCGCGATTTTGACCGCAAGTTCAGCTTAGTTCAGGACCGCTATCAGGCCCTTTCCGCCAAGCGAGCACAAGCCGCCGTCTCCCGCGCGATGGCGGGCCTAGGCATGTCGAGCATGCGGATCGTTCAGCCGGCGAGCTCCCCGGACGAACCCGTGATGCCCAACGGCAAGGTGCTGTATCCGTCCGCGCTGTTTGTCGGAGCGGTGCTGGGTATGTTAGGAGCGGTGGTCCGGCGCCTGTTGAGTGGCCGTGTTTTCCGCACCGATCTCGAGTCGGGGCTGAACGCGGTACCGATTTACGGTGCCATCAGCATCCCGTTGAACGAAGTTCCATTCGCTGTCCGGTCCAAGCGCGAGGCTTGGGGAGACTCGGGGCCCGGGAGCAATAAGTATGCTTGATCAGATCGATAGGGCCAGCCTTTCCCACCGTTGGTCGCGGTGGTTCGGACAGTGGATTCAACGCCGATGGCGCCCCGTTGCCCCTTCAGTTTCGGCGCAGGCGGCCTATCGTAGGCTGGCAATGCAGCTTCATCTGGACCTGCCCCGGCCGGCCGGCCGCCGGAGTGTGTTGATCCTTTCGCCGCGAACTTGCCAGTGGAGCGGTGCGGGATTGATGGGTCTGGCCCGTCACTTAGGCCAGCAGTTGTGCGAACCAGTGCTCCTGGTGGACGCTTGTCCGCTGAACCCGGAGATCAGCCAGCTGCTGGGGTGCGCAGAACTGCCGGGCTGGAGCGATCTCCTTGCGGATCCAAACTACTCCGCCGCCGACGTGACTCTGCCCACCAGTTCTGACCATGTCTCCTTCCTTCCCGCCGGGCGCCACTCTGTGACTGGCGCGGGGGGCGAAGGCTTGGCTCAACGGGCGAGCGGGTTACGAGAGTCCTATGACTTCATTCTGTTCGCGGGTGGCGGGGTCCTCGATGGCTTCACTTCCCTGGAACTGTTGGCCGAAGTTGGCTGCGTCTTGTTGTTGGTGGCCGAAGGCGAGACGCGGATTGAGGATCTCCGGGCCGCCAAACAAGTGTTGGGCCTGTGGCGGGCGCCCGATGTGAGGATCGTGCTCACCACACCGTCACGCGAATCCGTGGACGTGCTTCAGCCGCCAGAGATCTTGCCGGTGCCCGCCGATTGGCACACTGCCAAAGCGAAAACCCGGGGATTAAAGACCGATCTGAGCTAGGCCATTTCTTCAACGTGCCGATTTCTTATAGATCCCGGGAGCTGCTTTGGTCGCTGGCGCTGACCATTCTATTGCTGGCCCTGACGTGCGCGGTGATCGCCCTAGCTTCCCAGACCACCAGTATCCGGCTGTTGGCGGCCCTAGTGGGAGCTTTGGTAGTAGGGTTGGCCGCTCATTTCAGTGGTAACCCGCGATTACTGTGTTTGTGTGGACTGGGTTTCTCCATTCCGTTTCTTTTCGCCAAGACGATTGGGCCTGCTCTTAACAAGGGCGGGGGCGAAGTGGCCTTCAATGTGGATGTCACCGATGTATTCTTGATCGTCCT
>JBIKMK010000416.1:0-4504 GCA_044359315.1 Bryobacteraceae bacterium
CCACCAGATGGTCCAAGGCCTCGCGGATGCGTACTTCGGTTTCGGTATCGACGCTTGAGGTGGCCTCATCCAAAATCAGAAACTGTGGATCATGCGCCAACGCCCGGGCAAAGCTCACCAACTGCTTTTGCCCGGTGGAAAGCCCCGCGCCGCGCTCCCGGATGGGATGCTCAAAACCCGCCTCTAGCGTTTCAACAAATTCCAGCAGATTCACGCGCTCCGCCGCCTGCCGCAATTGGGCGTCCTCAATCGAGGCCGTGCCTAGGCGGATGTTCTCCGCCAGCGTACCGGTGAACAGATACGGGTCCTGCAGCACGACACCGAAGCGCGCCCGCAAGTCTAGCGGGTCCAGTTCGCGCAGATCGCAACCGCCCACGCGGATGGCCCCGCGCTGCACGTCATAAAAGCGCAGCAGCAGGCTGATCAACGTGGTCTTGCCGGCGCCCGTGTGGCCCACCACGGCGATGGTCTCACCGGGAGCGATGCGAAAACTGACGTCGCGCAGAATCCAATCCGCTTCCGCGTAGTCCGCCGCCTTGCCTGTTTTATAGGCAAACCAGACCTGATCAAACTCGATCGCCTGCGGCCCTGCGGGCAGTGGCTTGGGTGATGCCGGAGCCGTAATCGCCACCTCGGTATCCAGCAGCTTGAAGACCCTCTCGGAGGCCGACATCGCCGCCTGCAGGATGTTGTACTTCTCGCTTAAATCCTGGATGGGCCGGAAGAAGCGGAGTCCGTACTGGAAGAAGGCCACCACCGCACCCAGCGTCACTTCTCCGTTCTTCGCGGCAAACCCGCCATAGCTCAACAGTGACGCCAGGGCCAGCATCGACAAGAATTCCACCACCGGGTAGAACCAGCCGTAAGCGAACACGGAGTCCTTGAACGCTTCCATGTGCTCGCGGTTGATCTGCTCAAAGGCCTGCTGGCTGCGCCGTTCGCGGTTGAACAACTGGAGCACGGTGACGCCATTGATGTGCTCCTGCAGAAAGCTGTTGATCTTCGCCACCGCGACGCGCGTGCGGCGATAGCTGGCGGAAACTGCGCGGCGGAACACCATCGTCGCCACCACCACCAGCGGCATCAGCGCCAGCAGCATGGCCGCCATGCCCGCGTTCAAGTTGAACATGGCCACGATCACCAGCGTCAACATCACGAAGTCGCCAAAGATGGTGACGATGCCCGAAGAGAAGAGTTCGTTCAAGGCATCGACGTCGTTGGTCAGTCGCGTGACAATGCGGCCCAGGGGAGTCTTGTCGAAGTAGCTGACATCCAGGCGCTGGATGTGCGTGAACAGTTCGCGCCGCAGGTCGAACATGGCTCGCTGCCCGGTGCGGGTCATCAGGAAGGTCTGCGAAAACTCCACCACCAGTTCAATACCCAGCGCGGCCAGATAGACCATCGAGATCTGCATGATGCCGCGCACCGCATCCGGAGACAGCCACGCCGCCGCCCAGTCCGGTACGACTTGTGGCGATTTCAAAACGTAGTAGTCGATCGCGGTCTTGGTCAGCAGTGGCCGCAACGCTTCGGCGGCCGAGCCCAGAAACAGTAGCGCCACGGAAATCGCCACCGCGCCCCGGTATGGCAACAGATACCGCGCCAGCCTTCTCAGTTGCTGGCCGTCGTAGAGTTTACCGCTAGGTTCTTCTTCCACTCGGTTCCCATTGTCGCAAGGGAGGCCAGGGGCTCCGGCGAAGGCGGCCGCTACACTGGAAACAGATGACTGAAACTCCGGCGGCCTCTGTTCTGGACGCCAAACCCGCAACCCCGGCACTGGATGGCGTGCTGGTTGTCTTGAAGCAAGGCGATTGGACCTCACACGACGTCGTGGCCAAGATGCGTGGCATTGCCCGCACCAAGAAGATCGGCCACCTGGGCACGCTCGATCCCATGGCCACCGGAGTGCTGCCGCTGGTGGTCGGCCGCGCGACGCGGCTGGCGCAGTTCTATACGAAGTCCACCAAGGCCTACGACGGCATCATCCATTTCGGCTTCAGCACCAGCACCTATGATGCGGAAGGCGAGCCCGCCAGCGAGCCGCGGACGCCCGAGTTCACCCAAAGCGAACTCGAAGACTGGCTAGCCGAATTTCGCGGCATCATCTGGCAAAAGCCGCCCGCCGTATCAGCCAAAAAAATCAACGGAACCCCGGCCTACAAACTGGCCCGCAAGAACATCGACGTGGACATCCCGGCCGTGGAAGTCACCATCACGGAGCTCTCCATCACCTCGTTCGCGCTACCCGAAGTGCGCTTGCACATCGAATGCTCCTCTGGCACCTATGTGCGCAGCATCGCCCATGACCTGGGCCAGCGCGCGGGCTGTGGCGCGCACTTGACCGCGCTGGTCCGGACGCGTTCCGGTGACTTCCAGTTGGACGCCGCGCGCACGCTCGACCAGATGCAAGCGCTCGCCTCCACCGGACGACTGGTGGAAGCATTGATCCCGCTTGAAGAGATGCTGCCGCAGTTTCCGGTCGAGCGCGTCGATGACCTGACCGCCAGCCAGATCCGCCATGGCCGCGAGTTCCGCGTCTCGCCGTTTCGCCCTCAACCGGCCGCCCCATTCGTGAAGGCAGTGGGGACCGATGGCAAGCTGATCTGCATCGGAGAGCAGACCATGCCCAACGTCTACCACCCGATGCTGGTGCTGTAAGCTGCTCGGACCGAGCCCCGACCAGCAGGAGGGGCCTGCCCTCTTGAACGCACAATCAGCCCGAGGAGACGGCCAATCTCAATGCCAGGGTTTCCTGGGCTGGTCAGCACGGTGCGCGAGGGGAAAAGGCCCCTCCCGCAAGTCGGGGCTCGGTCCGAGCGTTCTACCGCTCCCGGATCTTCTTTGCGTAGCCTTCCTTGTTGGTCTGGTGGCTGCGGCCAAAGGCCAGTGCCTCAGCCGGCACGTCCTTGGTGATCACGCTACCGGCCGCCACATACGCCGCATCGCCGATCTCGACCGGCGCCACCAGCGTTGAGTTGGACCCGACAAAGGCCCCCGCGCCGACCTTGGTCTTCGACTTCTTCTTGCCGTCGTAGTTGCAAGTGATCGTACCCGCGCCGATGTTCGATTTGGCACCGATGCTCGAATCACCCAGATAGGCCAGATGCATCGACTTGGCACCCGCCCCAAGGCGCGTCTTCTTCAGCTCGACAAAGTTGCCGATGTGCGCGCCCGCCTCCACGTGGTTCTCCATGCGCAGCCGCGCATAGGGGCCGATGTGCGCGCCGGTCTCGATGACGGACGTGCCCACCATCGAAAACGGGTTGATCTCGACACCATCGGCGATCTTCGAATCTGTCACGATGGAGCACGCACCGATATAGCAATCTTCGCCAATCGTGGTCGCGCCCAGCAGCTGCACAAACGGTCCGATAATCGTGTCCCGGCCCACCTGCACGGCAGCATCAATGGTCACGGTTTCCGGCTTCTCGATGGTGACACCGGAGAGCATCAGCTCCATCGTCTTGCGCTCACGCAGGATGCGGTCAACGATCGCGAGTTCGACGCGGCTGTTGATGCCCATCAGTTCACTCGGATCGCTCACGCGCAATGTCGTCGCCCGATGCCCCGCGCGGCGCAGGATCTCGATCATGTCGGTGAGATAGTATTCGCCCGCCGGGTTGTTGGTGCCGATCTCGCCGATGTGCTTCCACAGCAGCGGAGCATCAAAGCAGTAGATGCCAGAGTTGATCTCTTCAATCGCCAATTGCTCCGGCGTGGCGGCCTTCTGCTCCACGATGGCCGCGATGTCGCCCGCTTCATCTAGCACGATGCGGCCGTAGCCGGTCGGGTCCGCCAGCATGGTGGTGATCACCGTTGCGGCAGCGCCGGATTCATCGTGACGGGCAAGCAGTGCCCGCAACGTCGCCTCGCTCAGCAACGGAGTGTCGCCATACAGCACCACCAGCCGGCCCGGCAGGTGCGCCAACTGCGCCTCACCCATGCGCAGCGCGTGACCGGTGCCTTTCTGCTCTGTCTGCCGGAAGAACCCGACACCCAGCGGTGCCAGCACGCCCTCCACGGTCTCGGCCTGGTGGCCGGTGACGACAAAGATCCGGTCCGGCGTCGTAACCTTCAGCGCGGAGTGCACCACATTCTCCACCTGCGTTCGTCCGCCTACCTTGTGTAGTACTTTTGCTTTCTTAGACCGCATGCGGGTGCCGAGCCCGGCGGCGAGGATGACAACTGTCAACGAAGATTCCATCACCTTCATTATCGGCATGGCGGTTCACAAGTCCATGACAATTTAAGTCACGGAATCCGATTGTCGGGCCGCGATTGCGCTCTTTAGGCCTGCGCCATCTGGATCAAGTTGCCGCAGCCATCCTCAAACAACGCAATCGTCACCGGACCCATCTCTGTGGGCTCCATCCGGAAAACGACGCCCAGCGCCTTCAGCCGCTCATACTCGGCCGGCACGTCGGTCACCGCGAACGAAGCCTGCGCAATCCCGGCGTTAAACAATGCCTGCTGATAAAACTTCGCCGGAGGAAAGGCCGTTGGT